>JAUWLN010000094.1 GCA_030613665.1 Dehalococcoidia bacterium | reverse complement strand
GCCGATTACAAGGGGCAAGTTAGTGAAAGCGATGAGCACAACAACGAAAAAACATACACCTTATCAACACTGGCCGCTGACCTGATAATCGATTCTATACCCTGGTCGCCATCGGAACCTTCCGTTGGCAGCACCGTTATTTTCTCCATAACCATCAGGAACCAGGGCACTACTGCCGCCAGCTCAAACCGGGTGGATTTTTACATCGGCGGCATTTCACGGGGCTACAAGGATATCGGGAGAATAGACCCGGGAGGAGCACTGACCGAAACCTTCTCCTGGTTCAGCAAGGCAGGTCAGCATGAGATTAAGGCTATCGCCGATAAAAACGACTCCGTGCCGGAGGTTAATGAAGATAACAATGAAACGACAGTGGTCTTCTCAGCTCTCCTTCCCGACCTAATCACCGAAGATATCTCATGGTCTCCCGAGACACCATCAATAGGTGATAATGTAAGCTTCACGGTACTCGTTACCAATCAGGGCAGCGGCGTATCAGGCAACGCCACCGTAAATTTTTACGTTGATGATATCTACCTGGATACAGACCAGACCAGTAAATTAGAAGCTGGTGCCTCTGAAAACGCAACCTTTTACTGGGTTGCCAAGGCGGGCGCGCACGAAATAAAAACTGTGATTGTCACAGGGGGCATACTTACCGAAAGTGATAAGACCAACAACGAAAAAACCATTACCTTCTCTCCGAATCTCTCTGACCTGACAATCAGTTCTATAACCTGGTCGCCGGCTGAGCCCTCGGTGCGTGACAATATCACCTTTACCATAATCATAGAGAACCAGGGGAGTGGCGACTCTGGCGAGTCCACCGTTGATCTGCATATTGACGGTTCCAGCGCAGGTGGTAATGCGCTGGCGCAGATGGATGCCAGTGCCAGCAGGCAGGTAATTTTTACCTGGAGAGCCGAGGAAGGTTCGCACCAAATACGGGCCGTTGTCGACCCGCAAGACGATGTGCCTGAGAGCGAGGAATCGAATAACGAAAAAACGGTCACCTTAACAATCCTGCCTCCTGATTTAATCATAGAGCAGATAGCCTGGGCGCCGCCCGAGCCGGCTATCGGTGATAAGGTGGCATTTACCGTAACGGTGAAAAATCAGGGAGAGGCTGGTTCTGATTACGCCCATATCGCCTATTTCATTGATGATGACCGCGTATCTTCCGATTACGTGAGCCCGATATCTGCCAATGCGACCGATAACATGACCTTCACCTGGACTGCCACCCCCAGAGAACATGCCATCAAAGCTTATATCGATTTCACCGGCATAGTTACCGAAAGCGATGAGACCAATAATGAAAAAACGAGCACCCTGGTCCCCCTTGGCCCTGACCTCATAATAAAAAGCATCGACTGGTCACACAATGACCCCTCCGTAGGAGAAACGGTTACTTTCACCGTAATAGTGGAGAATGACGGAGACCTCCGGGCCGATAGTTCGCTGCTACACGTCTATATTGATAACAGCCCGAGGGGCTACCAGGACATCCCGGCAATTGACCCCGGCACAACGGTCCCCAGAACCTTTGACTGGAAAGTTGAGGACGGTCCACATACGATACGGGCTGTTGTGGATGATTCGGACCTGGTAGCCGAAACCAGCGAAAAAAATAATGAAACTGTGCTTGTCTATCCCGCGCCTGACCTTACCCTGGAAGCCGTCACCTGGAGCCCGGTTAACCCTTCGCCGGGTGAAAAAGTAACCCTGACCGCATACATCAAGAACAAAGGCAGTCGCCGGGCAGGCAGTTTCCAGATATACCTCTCCATCGACGATGAAGTCTTGAGCTACCGGGAGATTCCGCAGCTCGACGCCGGTGCTCGCGTGACCGAATATTTTGAATGGGATGCCGCCATAGGGCTGCATACTGTTACCCTGTTCGCGGATGGTGCCGATGCTGTCGCCGAAGGAGTTGAAAGCAACAATTCCGAAACAGTCGCCTTCTCCATTCCCGCTCCTGACCTGACCATTGAGTCCATCAACTGGCCATCCGGAGAACCTCCAACCGGTAGCGAAGTGGTCTTTACGGTAATCATTAGAAATCAGGGCGATGCTAATGCCGGGTTTTCATCAGTGAGCTATTACATCGACGGCGAATACCTGACCTCCGGTTAGATCGACACGCTGGAACCCGATGCGACCACAGAGGAGACCTTCAGTACTCTTATATCTCAGTCCGGACCACATACTATCAGAGTGATTATCGATGAAGGAAACCGGATTCATGAGAGCGATGAAGAAAACAACGAAAAGGAGATAACCTTCTCCACCGAAAACGTCACTTCATCATCAGAGCCGGCGCCCACACCCGCTCCTCAGAAGAAACCTCGGCCGAGTCCAGCCCCCATACCGCTGACGCCGGAGGAAGGAGGCCTCAAGGGAGAGATATTATTTGGCATCGTGATAGCGGTATTCGGCGGTATCCTGCTCTTCGCACTGGTCCAGGCGTTCCGCAACAAGTGAGGCAATCCACCTCCGACAAAGAGCCCGCTTAAGGGGCTTTTCTGTCTTTAGCGACATTGCCCAGCGCTGACAACGCGGCGCTCCGCAAGAAACCCTCATCGCTGCTCAGGGCGATAAACTTGAATCCCTGAGCGATGCGCTCGTTGACTGCTTCGGCACTACCAACCTGAATGCCCCCCTGGACACCGTGTCGCTTCCCAATCTCCAAAACCTTACTTACCGCCGCCACATGCCGGGGGTCGGTCTGGTCAAGACCCGGTTTCAGCCCCATGGATATGGCAAGGTCACTCGGCCCGATAAAGAAGCCGTCGATACCCTCTACAGAGAGGATTTCATCAGCGCTGTTCACGGCATCAACATGCTCAATCTGTACCATTAAGGCAATCTCTTCGTTGGCATGTTCAAAATAGTCAGCACCGCCGTAGAGGCGCGTCCTCGGTCCCCCGAAGCTCCGTATGCCAAGCGGTGGATAACGAGTGGCCTGCACTGCCTGTATCGCCTCTTCACGGCTGTTCACCATGGGGATGACCAGCCCGTAAGCGCCGGCATCGAGAGCACGTTTGATTAGCGCGGGGTCGTTCCAGGGCACCCTGACCATCGGCACCGCGCCGGTGTATAAGATGGCCTGTATGATGGACTGCGTTGTGCCGATATCAATAGCACCATGCTCGGTATCAACTACTATCCATTCGTATTCCATATTAGCAATGATTTCGGCGGTGATGGGACTGCCCAGCACCACCCAGGTGCCAACCGATGCTTTGCCTTCACGCCACAGTTCTTTCACGTGGTTTTTTTTCAATGCCGTTCTCCTTACTTTTTTTCAGCTCTTAATTTGCTCAAGAAACCGCTTCAGTTTGGACTGAAACTTCGACTGGTCCCAGACATCCCGGTTCACCACGCCGTCGGGTTGCTCTCCATCCATGAGCTGCGCTATCTGCTTGCCGATAACTTCCCACGCCGTGTTTAAAAACTCGTCGGTGAACGCCATGGCATGTGCGGTAACGATGACATTATCCAGCTTCAACAGCGGATTATCCGGCGGGGTTGGCTCCTGGTCAAAGACATCCAGAGCGGCACCCTGTATCCATTTTTCCCGCAGAGCTTTAATGAGCACTGCCTCATCGATAACCGGCCCGCGAGCGGTATTTATCAGGAAGGCCGTCGGCTTCATCATTTTCAGCTCTCTTTCACCGACGAGATGGCGAGTCTTCTCATTCAGCGGACAGCTGATGTTGAGGAAGTCAGACTGGGAAATCACGGTGTCCATGTCCACCATCTCCGCGTCGACATCGCTCATATCTTCCTGCTTGAGATAAGGGTCATAGGCGATATGCTTCATACCGAAGGGCCTGGCCAGTTTGAACATTTCATGCCCTATGTTGCCCACACCCAGCGATCCCAGCGTCCTGCCAATCAATCCACAGCCGTGGTTTTTAGCCGCCTCGCTCCACTTCCCTTCGCTAGCGAGTTGATGTTTGAGAAAAAGACGCGTGCTGAGGGCAAGAATAAACGTAATGATGGTCACCGCAACCGGCCGGCGTACCGCAGCCGGTGTAATGCATAAAAGTATTCCGGCTCTGGTCAGCGCCGGGACGTCAACCCGGTCATAACCAACGCCATTGCGATGCAAAGAAAGAAGCCGGTCATTGCCAGTAAAACTGTTATCCGTCCATCGGGAGAAGGTACGGGTGACCACAATATCAAAATTTTCTATCTGCTGCGGGGCAACCTCGGGCAGCATCTCGGCGAAGACCTCTGACTCAATACCCTGCATCTTCTCCATGGACCTGTATGCCGGGCAATCCAGAATAAAATTGCCATCTTTGTCATAGTAATCCCGGGTGAAGCCGACCCTGGCTTTACGACCCATGCCTGTTTCCTCCTTGTGATAAATTTACGGTATGGCGAATTTCTGCCCGCAGCTAATCCTGCCAGGGCAAAGGGATATACCACATTTTTATCTTTCGCCTGATATTTGTCAAATATTCGCCGGGTATCAGTTCCGGAATTTTTGCCATCCGTTACGGAAATGTTGTACTATGGACTAAACCAGTGGCCGCAGCCCATGCTGCATGCTCATTATCACCCATCGTCTGAGTGAGCCCGTTTACACGATTCACCAGACAGGGCCAGGGCAATACATGACAAGGAATAAGGAGGTATTTACGTGTTCAAATCAGTCAATCTTCTCCGGTTAAATCGCGGACAGGAAATCTTGAGCGAACTCAATAAATACTGTGAAAAGAAAGGTATTACCTCAGGAATAATCCTCGGTATCATTGGCTCTCTGGAAAATGTCAAATTCGGAACCGCTCCCAAGGACGGGAAGTGGGGCTGGAATTTCGATGAGTACGAAGGCCACCTGTCCATCCTCTCCGCCCAGGGGTCCCTTTCCGTACATGAGGGTGAAAATATTTTCCACATTCACATGTGCGCCATCGACCCGCTGAAACCAGGCCAGTTAATCGGCGGCCACCTCGAAGAAGGCATTACCTGGGCCACAGTCGAGATTTACATCGGGGAACTCAACTACCAGCTCGAGCGCGATGTAGACCCTGAATCCGGCCTGAGCGCCTTACGCACCACCTGAATTTACACCGGCGATTTCTGCCCCGGAAAGCCAGAAAGGACAACACGTATCGTCAATATCTGAGTGAGCAGAGGTTTTCGTTATTTGAAAGACTTGACAAACTCAATAGACTCCTATATTATGTCCTATCAGACGCGTACCTATATCTTGAAATTAAAAGTCACATTATATGTTCTGTTCTTTTAATTTAAGTCTCTCATCAGGTATGAAAGGAGGTGACTGCCTTCACAAAGCGCCATCTTTTCGCAATTTTACAGTCAAAACGTTAACAAGGAGGATGATTTGAGCAAGAAACTAGTATTTGCATTAGTAATGGTTATGGTACTGGTAAGTAGTATGGTTGCTTGTGCAGCACCGGCTCCAGCACCGGCTCCAGCACCGGCTCCAGCTCCAGCACCGGCACAGCCTATGGAAGTGGTCAAATGGATTTACCAGGATGATAACCCATCCACCACTTCGACTTTCCTGTCCCTGGCCAGGGTCAGCAAGGCGATTGAGGCCGCCAGCGGCGGTCGCTTCATAATCCAGGCCAACGAGGGCGGCGCCATCGTCCCCGCCGACACCGAGCTTGATGCCGTCCAGAAGGGCATGCTTGACGGCGCTTCCAATGGCCCCATCCTGTGGGTCGGTAACCTCCCATCCGCTCCCCCGTTCTCCACCACCGTCGGTGGCCCCACCGCCCTCCAGTACTACATGTGGTACATGTACGGCGAGGGCCTCGTTCTGATGAAGGAAATGTTTGATGCCGGCGGATTTGGGAATGTCAAGCCGATAGCCGCCATCTGCCGCGAGCCGGAGACCTTCCTCTACACCAGCTTCGAACTTAACAGTCCCGCTGACCTGGACGGCAAAAAGATGAGGCTCCTCGGTGACGAGGCAGAGATTTTCGGCCCGCTGGGCGTGGCTGCTGTCTCCACCCCGAGCCCCGAAATCTACGAGGCCATGCAGCGAGGCGTCATCGAAGGTTTCCAGCACAGCAGCCTTGCAATGGATTTGACATTAGGTTTCCAAGAGATTGTGGACTATGCCTACGTCTCCCCCGCCCGTCAACCCACCGACGTGTACATCTATATCGTCAACGAGCAGTCATGGGCTGACCTGCCCAACGACCTGAAGTGGATATTCACCGAACTGGTCTGGGCTGAGGGCATACGGCACTATGCGGAGTGGACCTACAAGAACACCACCGCCACCGCAGAGTGGATTGCTGCTGGCGTAAACGTCCAACCGGTACCCCAATCAGTGGAAGACGTGATAGTAGGCAATTCCAATGAATTCTATGCCAAGCGACAGGCCGAGAACCCGTTCTACGACAAGCTCATGAAGTCCCTGTTCAACTGGCGCGACGCCTACGCGACAACCTACCCACGCCTGTAATTTCCAGAATCAGCTCCCCGCCCCGGAGTCATCTTCGGGGCGGGGAAACGTAATAACTAGAAAAGATAGATAATGAAGAAATTTTTACATACCATTGACGCCATCAGCGTGGTGACAGCACTTACGGGACGGTGGTTTATCGTGGCACTGATGGTGCTGGTCACTACTGAAGTCACGCTACGCTATGTTTTCAACAAGCCGACCCTGTGGGGATATGAGCTCCACGTCATGCTCGCCGCCAGCTCGTATATCCTCGCCTTTGCCTATACCCATAAACTCCGG
>JAUWLN010000035.1 GCA_030613665.1 Dehalococcoidia bacterium | reverse complement strand
ACCCGCCCACCCGCCCCACCAACCCCGGGCCCCGCACCCCCGCTAAACCCCCTAAACCCCCGCGCACGGGGCCGGGGGGAGAAGACAGGGTTGTCATTGGCTGGGCTGGGGACACGGTGGTGGCGGGAACTTCAGGCGACGAGAGCGCCTTTGCCATTTCTAATAATAACGGCCTGGCTTTCAATGACGTCAGCCTGATTGATACCGGGTTAAGCAACCTGCGTGATATGGCCGTCTCCGGGGATAGTGAAACCATTTACCTGGTAAGTGATGACGGCGATGACCTGAGTCTCTGGCGCGGTACGCCGTCGTGGCAACGTGTGCTCAGCGAAAGGGATACGGCGGACTATATTATAAGACTCGCTCCCGGTGAATCTGATGTTATTTACCTTGCCGAAAAAGGAGGCCATAGCATTTATCACAGCGCTGATGGAGGGAACCGAGAATGGTCGGCGGGTACCTGCCTGCTCAGCGTACAGGACCTGGCAGTTGAAAGCTCTGATATTGCCTATGTACTGGATACAGAAGGAGAGGTGACCAGGACGCGCTCTGGAGGGATTAGTTGGGATACGGCTGTTGCCACCGGGCTTGACGAGGATACCGGGCACATGATTGTCAGCGGGGGCGAAGACGTTCTGTTTGCAGGCAGCAATGATGGCTATGTAGCCTACTCCATGGATGGCGGCTCTACGTGGGGTAAAATAGGGTCGAAAGTTCAAAGCGGGGCGGGCAGGGTCCAGGTTATTCCCGGTGAAAATTTCACCGCCAACAATTTGATTTATGCCGCCAGCGACAGCACGGGACAGAACGTTATGCGATGGAAGATTGGCGCCAGCACCAGCTGGACGGATATCTTTGATGGTAACCTGGGTGGTGGGATTTACGGCCTGGCGGCTGAAGATAATGTGCTCTACGCTCTTGAATATAACCCGGATAAAACGCGAAGTACGCTGTGGCAATGCCTGTTGCCGGCGACCGCGTCCCATTCTTCAGCAAGATGGGGAGCAAGAGCCACATCGGCCGAAACCGATGCCGAAGACCATCAAGCTGCCTTCGATGCCTCGCCGCAGGCACTGAAACTGAGTTCCAACGGGAAATTATGGGCGATAAAGACAAACGAACCCAACCGACTTTATCGCATTGATGATGTCATGGAAAGGCTTGTGTTACAGGGTCCGGAAGACGGATACGTCAGCCCGGTTAACACGGTGACCGGAGTTGCCGAGGGGATTACTTTCCGCTGGAAGCGAACGTTAGATGCCACTGAATATGAGTTTTCCCTCGCCCAGGATGAAGAATTTGAAATACAGGTCGCCAGCATAACAGTATCCAGTGATGATTCTCCGGTGGTTCTTTTCGTCGGCCCGAAGGCCGCGGGTGAGGCTAAAATTAATTTTTCACCGGGGACGACCTATTACTGGAAGGTGCGGATTACGGAACCTTTCTTCCGCATCGGCTCTGAACCCGGGTCTTTTCATATTGAATCCCTGGAAGTAACCCCGCCCGTAATCATTGAGCACCCCCCGCCTTCGGTTATCACCATACCGCCCGCGCCGCCGCAGGAAATCCCGTTTCCAGCGATAGTGCTTCCGCCTTCATCACCACCGCCGGAAATCGTTATTGAACCGGCACCGCCGCCGACCACGGCCACGCCCGGCTATATGTGGGCGCTTATCGCTGCTGGCGCTATCGTTTTATTTGTTGTTCTGGGATACGTATTTATGTCCTATCTGGACCGTTTTCTCATCTTCTGGCTGCAGAGGGGAAGGTATCGCTGGTCAGGATGGCGGCGGAAAAAGTTTGAGGCCAGGTATGAAAAACAGCCCTTACCGGTGGCCGATTCGCTGGAGCAAATCGAAGCCCTGTTGAAGCAGGTGACCTGGACCATGGATGGCCCTTTGTACCTCTTTGATGCCATCAGCTACCCACAGACGGTCTGGGCGAAAAAGCGAGACGACTGCGATGGCTTTGCGGTGCTGGCGGCAGCGTTATTGCGGCAATGGCAGCCGGAAACTAACCCGGTTTTAATTACCGCTATGCTCAGGCCGGTGCGCAAGAGCCACACGGTCTGTGCATTTAACGTGCCCGGGGCGGGGCTTTGGTTCTTCGATAATTATCCGCTGCGTCGTGGCCGTTATCGGACCTATGAGGATATTGCGGCTGAGGTGCAGGGAAAAGCCCGGATGGTCTGCTGGGATGTAGTCGACTCGGACACACTGCAGACGCTGAAATTTAATGTCGCGCCCTAGTGACAGGGCGGATATGAATTCGCCTTATTTCTGTTTCACCGCCTGCTGAGCAGCCTTAACAATATCGTCAACGGCCATGCCATACTTGTCGAGCAGGGGGTCCAGCTCTTTGGAGGATTCGGTGAATTTATCAGCGACCCCTATTCTTTTCACCGGCACGGGGTTTTCGTCCGCGGTGGCCTCGGCCACGGCGCTGCCCAGTCCGCCGATTATGGAGTGCTCTTCCGCGGTGACAATGGCGCCCGTTTCCCGGGCGCACTTTCTCAGCAGCGGCATATCCAGCGGCTTGATTGTGTGCATGTTTACCACTCTCGCCTTTATTCCCTGTGAGCTTAACTTGTCGGCGGCCTCAAGCGCGCGACTGAGCAGGTGGCCGTTGGCGATGATGGAGACATCATTTCCGTCACGCACTGTTATCCCTTTGCCGATTTCCACTTTGTGGCTTTCGTCAAAGATTATAGACATCTCGGCGCGGCTGATGCGTATGTAGGCCGGCCCTTCGAGCTCGGCCATCAGGGGTATCATTTTCCTGGCCTCGATGCTGTCCGACGGCACAATGACGGTCATATTCGGCATGGCGCGAAATACGGCCAGTTCCATGATGGAGTGGTGGGTGGCGCCATCCTTGGCGTCGGAAAGGCCGGCGAAACTGCCGACTATTTTGACATTGGTATTGGCGTAGGCAACACAGGTTCTGATTTGCTCCGTGGCTCGCAGGAGAAGCGCGGCAAAGGTATTGGCGAAGGGAATAAAGCCGCTCAGGGCGAAGCCAACCGCGGTATCCACCATGCCGGCTTCGGCAATCCCGACGTTGAAGAAGCGTTCCGGATTTTTCTGCGCGAAGAGGGTGGTCATAACGGAGCTAGAAACATCCGCCGTCACCACCACGACCTTTTTATTTTCGACGCCATATTCGGCCAGCGCCTCTCCGAATATTTGCCGTGTATTATCCAGCTTAAACATTTTTCTTCAAATCCTCCATTGCTTGCTGGTACTCTTCATCATTGACGCCCTTTCCGTGCCAGGCGGCTTTCCCTTCCATGAAGGAAACTCCCTTACCTTTGACCGTACGGGCGATTATCACCATAGGCTTATCGCTGTTAGCACGAGCTTTATCCAGTGCTGCCAGTACTTCGGGCACGCTGTGGCCGTTAATATCGAGAACGGCCCAGCCGAAGGATTCCCACTTGCTCTTCAGGGGTTCGAGGGGCATAATCTCTTCCGTTGTGCCGTCCAGCTGTACGCCGTTGCAGTCAACGATGGCAATCAGGCGGGATAGTTTGTATTTCGCGGCGAGCATGACTCCTTCCCACAGGACACCGGCCTGCAGCTCCCCGTCGCCAAGGAGGACGTAGGTGTAGTAATCGAGCCCTTTGAGATGTGCCGCCAGGCAGAGGCCCGCGCCGATATTGATACCGTGTCCCAGGCAACCGGACGTCATATCAACGCCGGGGGTTTTGTGCCGGTCCGGGTGTCCCTGTAGACGGCTGTCAAGGCAACCCCAGGTTTCAAGCTCTTCAAGCGGCATGTACCCCCTGTGGGCCAGCGCGGCATATAGAATGGCACAGGCATGGCCCTTGCTCAGTATGAAGCGGTCCCGGTTTTCCCACTGCGGTTTCTCGGGGTCGAGCCGCAGGTGATGAAAAAAGAGGACGGACATAATCTCCGCCGGTGAGAGCGAGCCTCCCGGATGACCTTGTCCCCGGCAGTGGGTCATTTCGATAACATCAATGCGAAGTTGTCTGGCCATGTCTTCCAGTTTCTTGATTAATTCCGGTGGATATCCCGTTTTAACAGCCATATTTGCAATATTACCTCCTTCAAAGGTCTCGCACGGGCAAAATAATCCTATTCCCTTGCCTGTTGCCTTGTCAAGTTGCCGCTTGCGATGGTCTTCTCCAGTCAGTTGATTAGTCAAGTAGGCAGGTATTTTTTGGGGAATTTGGCGACCACGGTGTAGCTGGGGTCGACGACGTTGCCGATGCGCATTGTGCCTGCCTGCGATATAACCTGAAAGGCTTCCCATTTCTCGAACCCGTAGTCATCAACCAGCCATTTGACCATCTCCACTGTCGCAATGCGCACGCAGTCCATCAGAGGCTGGCCGCTGCCCGTGGTCATGATATACGTCTCGTCCTCGATTCGGGGCCAGTCAATGTTTTTCCTCTTCAAAACATCCAGCTTCATGGCGACCTCGGCGGTTGTTTCCAGCGCCACGCCGCAGAGTTCACCATCACCCTGGGCGGCGTGGATATCGCCGAAAGAGAAATAAGCACCCCGCACCCATACCGGCAGGTAAAGTATCGAGCCTTCTCTGGTCTCAATGCAGTCCATATTGCCGCCGAACTCACCGGGCACGAGCGAAGTCTCGACGCGACCGAAGCGGGGGGCGACGCCAATGGAGCCGAGAAACGGATGCAGCGGTATCTCAACCCGCTTCTGTTTGCTTGATTTCAGCTCCAGGATGCCGGTATTTTTCTTCAGGTCAAGCTGCCAGTCGAATTTAGCCTCCGGTACCGGCTCATTGAGGAAAAGTTGCTTGCCCGGGACTTCTCCGGTGAGGCTGCCAAAATGGGAACGATGCCTCGACCAGGCGTGCTCGCGGTTAAGCTTTATCTGCTGTATTGTTACCGCCAGTACGTCGCCGGGCTCGGCTTCCTCGATATAAACCGGGCCGACCTGAGGGTTACGTTCGCAAAGAAGCGTGGCGTCGTTGCGCTGCTTCATTTCTTCCGGCATGGGCTCCATTTTCTCGTTGAAGCCGCCGGCATCGCGCGTCCGCGCCACGACGACATCACCGCTTTTCACGGTCAAAGCCGGCTCATTCGGGCCAAACGTGTAGTAGAAAGTGCGCGGTTCCAGTCTGTGTACGGTGCTTTCTTTCATTTCTACCTGCCTTTTTGATTATTAAATTAAGACGGCGCCTAGGGAATGCTGGTAACGTCGGCATAAGACGGGTCATGTATCGGTATTAGTATATCCGCCATTCCTTTGATGCGGAGCGTGCTGTTGTAGGCGGCCATGACATCCGTATGTGTCCCCGGCGTTATCACCGGCATCATCTTTTTCAGCTCTTCCGGCGGATAGAAATTTTCCTTTACGCAGCAGAAGCCAGTGATGATGGCTTTGCCCCGGTCGGTATTGATGGCCACCGCCTGCGTTCCCGGTGAGTGGCCGGGGGCGGGTATGACTTCAATGCCGGGAGCGACCTCATAGTAGCCGTCAGCCAGCACGAAACTGAGGTCCTTGAGGAGGTCTTTCTTGTAGCTGAGGCCGGTGAGCGGATGGGGAGAAAAGGCAAAATGCAGCTCTGTTTCGTTTACCAGTACCCTGGCATTGGTGCATTTGGCGGTATTGGCGCAGTGGTCCCAGTGCAGATGGGTCTGAATAACCAGGTCAATATCTTCCGGTTTCAGTCCCAGCCCGCCCAGCGCCTCTTCAAATGACATGACCTTTTCCGCGGGAAAGCCCCGAAAGGCGGTTGCCAGTTCGGCATCGGTGCTGGTATCGATTATGATATGTTTGTCGACACCTTCGATGTACCAGCAGTAAGCGGGTGACATGAATTTTTCGCCGTAGCGATAGCGGTAAAGAAGAATTCCCATGTCAATTTCTATTCTCGTCAGCAGAAGCGGTCTGATGCGGTAGGTTTTCATCTTTATTCAGCTCCTTTCATGCTGGTATAGCTTGCCCGCAAGGCTGATTTGCGATTTCTTGCCCATTATACAATAATTGATGGCAATGGTGCCGACTGATATCAGTTTGGGGAAATAACGTAGCAGGAGGTAAAAATGGTTAAATCTGTGCAGCATTTTGGTCTGACGGTAAGCAATCTGGACGAAGCCCGTCACTTCTTTCACGACCTCTTGGGGCTGGAAGCGACAGAGGTGCGCGAGACCAGCGGGGAGCGCCCGGAGATAATCCTGGGTATACCGGGGGCATCACTGCGTCTCTGCCTGTTCAAACTCCCCGATGGCAATAATCTCGAGGTGATTGAATACCTTAATCCCAGAGGAACGAAGCTGGACCTGAAAACATGCAATCCCGGCGTGCCCCACATCGCTTTTGTAGTGGACGATATTCAAAAAATGTATGATGAACTCAGCGCCAAAGGGGTAAAGTTCGTAAATCCACCGTACTGGGGCGGCGAGAGTGTGGCCGGTCCGGGCTGGGGCGTTTGCTTCCTCAGGGGGCCGGACGGCATTTCAATTGAGTTTATGCAGGCGCCAAAGGGAAAATAGCTCGCCAGGGATAGAATGGAGGCAAAATGACATTAGAAGAGCTGGAAAAGAGGGTTCTGGCCCTGGAAGATTTGGAGGAAATTAAGAAACTCAAAGTCCGGTATGCCAGGTATATCGATGATAGCTTCAATGTTGAAAAACTGAGGAAGCTATTCACGGAAGATGCTGCCTGGGGTGGGGAGGCATGGGGGATGATTCAAGGAAGAGAAGCAATTATGAAATACTTTGCTGAAATATCAAGACACATGGTGTTTTCGTGTCACCGTATCGTTGCGCCTGATATCACTGTTGAGGGAAACAAGGCACGCGGGACTTGGTACGGGATGAACACAGGAATCCTGCGTGACGGCAAGGGCTTTTGGTCAAGTTGTCTGTATGTCGATGAATATAAAAAAATGGACGGCCAATGGCTTATGAGCAGTGTAAAAATACAGCATTTTTACCGTTCACCTTACGAAGGAGGTTGGGCCAAAGAGAGGAATATGTCGCTTAAGGTCGATGATTAGGCAGGGAAGATATCGTTAGAAGAACCGAGAAAGGCGGGTTATTTGCAGGATGGAAAAGGAAGAACCCCGCGCTACCCAGGAAGAATACGATAAAAGCGTAGTTTTGAGTGAAGAAATTTAATTAAGTTTAAGGAGACGTTCTTGGATATTGAACAGATAGCAGAGCAGTTGAGTAATGGGCGACTGATTGACCTCAGCCTGAAGATGAACCCGGGAAGTACCGAAGGCCCATCAGCTAAACCCAGCCGGCGTTACGAGATTCAGAGATTTGAATTTGAACCGTGGAAGATATGGTCCGGGCCGGGAGAAACCATGCACTACGTTGAGATGGAAAGTCACGTATCCACTCATGTGGAGGCTCCTTCTCACTACATCCCGGCGCGGCACGGCAGAAGCGCCCCGGACTTGAGCGAATTGCCGTTGTCCACTTTCTTCGGCAGCGCTGTCCTGATTGACTGCACGGAGCTGGGGCCCCAAACCCCCATCGGTGCCGAAATTTTAAAGGAATTCCCCATTCAGGAAGGAGATATTGTCCTGGTGGGGAAAGGCCAGCACATCGGACCTGACGGTGATGATAGAAGTTTCCTGACAAAAGAAGGGGCGGAGTACCTTCTTTCAAAGAAGGTGAAGCTCATTGCCTTTGACGACACGATTATTCCGGAAAACACTCAGGTTATGAGGGACCTGAGCACCATGTTCACACATGAGACGATGCTATCCAATAACATTCCGATTATCGAGCGGCTTACCAATCTGGAAAAATTGACCAAGACCAGATTTCTGTTCTTCGCCATCCCTCCGAAAATGGGTGGTATCGATTCCTTCCCCATAAGAGCAATGGCAATCGAGTGACAAACTTGTTGTAGATACGTTCTTTTAGCTGGGCCGTATTGCGTAAAATAAAAAAGGGGAGCAACATCGCTCCCTTTTTTTTGCTTTTTGATTGCGGGGGCTGGATTCGATGGGACAAGGGGGGGGGCTAACCATGTATATAATTAACCCTTTGTGACTTTTCCCGCAGAGATTCCGTTTTCTTAACCTATAATAATGACGCTTGCTATGACTTTAATAAAGACTTGTCCAGTTCTGTCAGGCTGTACTCTCTCTTTCTCTCCTTGCGTTCCTGGAGGTCGGCAGGGTAGGCAGGAATTGTCCGTCCGCGGAAGCCGCATTGCAGGCATACCTCTGAATCCTCAAAAGCCCTGTCGACAATTATGTCTCCCCTGCACCGGGGACAGGCTCCCAGCCTTATGAATGACCGGCGGCTCATGGTGTCACCTCCTCTGGTTATTATTTGCTTGATTTACGCGGGTAACGGTCAGGTTTTTTTACCTCCATTGTTTGTTGTGTCCTTGCTTCCAAAAGCCCTTTCTATATCCTCCGTCTTGAGCAAAACTTTATAACCACGATTAACCTGGTATTGCTTGAGCAGTCCCGCCTTAATCCAGTTGCGTATCGTGTTAGGATGGACCCGCACCAATTCTGCCGCTTGCTTGATGGTTATGTAGGCCAACTTTACCTCGTTGTTACAAAATGTTATAAAATATCAAACAATAATATATATTATAATAGAATATAATAAATTGTCAAGTATTGTGTAATATAATCTTGCGAATTATGCAAAATAGGCCGTAATTCACTTAATTCGAAGGGCTTGGCGGCGCAAAATAAAAGACATAGACTCTAAAGTCTATGTCTTTTCACAATTCTGGCGGTGGGGATCGCCTGGTCTATTGAGCTATATCAGTCGGGGTCGAATTCAAAAAACTCTTCATCCCGCTCCAGAACGGGCAAAGTCTGTCTGATAGCTGTCTTCCGCCATCCGGAATCAACAAGTATTCTCTCCATGAACTCGAGACTTGCTTCGTATTCAGGGTTTACAAGCTCTTTTACTCCCATTTCGGCCAGTATATTTGCGTCTTTAACCCGGTGTACCCGCGCGATGATTTGTAGATTGGGATTGATGGTTTGAGCGGCTTTTACCGCCGAAAACACAGCTATAGGGTCGGGAAATGTTATCGCCAGTATCCTCGCGTTGTTCAGGCCAGCTTTGGAAAGGACATGGGGATTGCTGGCGTCTCCGTAAATACGCGGTATGCCACCGTGCCGGGCTTCGGAGATTCTCTCCGGGTCGATATCTAAAACAATGTAAGGGATGTCAGCATCATGTAAGCCTCTGGCGATATTCTGGCCTACCCTGCCATAACCAGCGACTACTACCCTAGCGGGAATTTCAATGGATGGAGAGGCAGGCGGGATGGGAGATGCTCCTATTTTGCGGCGGCTGATATGGGCCAGCCTGGCGTAAAAGCGAAAAGCGAGGCTGATGGATAAGGGAGTCAGGAGCATGGTTATAATGGCGCTGGTGAGTATAAGGGAATAGGAGTGCTCGGATATTATGCCCATTGAGATTCCACCCTGGGCCAGGATGAAGCTGAATTCCCCGATTTGAAAAAGCCCTGCGCTGGCAAGGAAAGCTATTCTATTGCTATATCCAAAGAGGCGTACTACGCCGAAGGTGACCAATAATTTTACCCCGATAATAACTGAAACCATGAGCAGGATAGGTTGCCAGTTGCTTAAGACGAAATCCGGAGGCAGGAGCATGCCCAGTGATACGAAGAAGAGGGTGGCGAATATATCCCGGAGTGGCGTGATTTCAGCCAGCGCCTGATGCGCGAATCTTGATTCACGAATCACCATACCAATTAAGAAAGCGCCAAAAACCATTGACAGCCCGAATATCTGAGTACCCAGGGCTGTACCCAGACACAGTACTAAAACCGTAAGCAGAAACAGCTCGCGTGACCTGACACCCCCAATCCTGCCCATCAGCCAGGGGAGCAGCCAAAAGCCGGAAAAAACGGCTATACCTATGAAAAGTATCGCTTCTCCTAACGCTATAGCGAGGGTGAGTAATACATTCTGTGATTGTCCACCTATGAGAGGAAGAATTATCATCATGAGCACGACGCTGATATCCTGAAGGATTAAGATGGCAATCATTATTCGCCCATGGACTGAAGATAATTCGCCGCGCTCCATGAGCACTTTGAAGCAAACGGCGGTGCTGCTTAATGAGATGGCGAGGCCCAGCAAGATAGCCTGGGGCAAAAGCCAGTCAAACAGAAAGAACCCGGCAAGCGTTCCGAGAGCGAAGGTAACTGTAATCTGTGCCATGCCCCCCCACAATCCCACCTTGCCGACTTGTCTGAGCTGGTCTATCGAAACCTCCAGGCCCAGTGTGAACATGAGCAGGGCGACACCGATGGTGGCGGCTGCTTCCACCAGTGTCGGGTCATCCACCAGGCCTAAAGCGTGTGGGCCGACGAAAATGCCGATGACAATATACCCCAGTATAACCGGCTGTCTCAGCCGGTGGGCTATCATACCGCCAACTAGAGCGGCGGCAAGCAGAATCGCAATGCTGACAATCGGGTCAAGATAATCCATAGTTAATCCAGGTATTATTCTCTTGTTCTAATATTAGCACACGGGAGTCGATCTCTACATTATTTAACGGTGATGGAAATTTGCAAACAGCGCCATGACAATAAAGAAGATTAAATAAACCTGTGAAGCAGTGATAGTATGTCTCTAAAAGATTATTGAAATTAGGGCTTCATCTGGTAAAATGAATCAACCAAATCAACCCGAAGGAGGAAGTGATGAAGATAAAGGCGATAAAGACTTTCCCCTATGACGGCGTATGGCGAGATTTAATATTTATTAAAATAGAAACTGATGAAGGGATTCACGGCTGGGGAGAAGCCGGCACTATGGGGCGCGAAAGAGCCAATGAAGCCACAATCCACGAAATTGAGCATTACTTAATCGGCAAGGACCCCGGCCAAATTGAACTTCACTGGAATACATTGTATAGAGACAGCTATTGGCGGCCAGACTATACATTGCTCAATGCTTTAGCTGGAGTGGAAATGGCTCTATGGGATATCCTTGGCAAGAGTCTTAACGTTCCGGTGTATAAGTTGCTGGGTGGAGAATTTCACTCCAGGATTCCGGTATACAACAATGCGTGGTATTTTTCGCCTACTTCGCGCGCCAAAACCCTGGAAGATTACGGGAAACTGGCACAGAAGGCGGTAGCGCAGGGGTTCAGACACCTGAAATGGGACCCGTGGTGGGACCCGGGCACTGATTATTTTATCGGTAGGAAAGATATGCGCTGGGCAAAAGAATGCGTGAAGATAGTAAGGGAAGCCGTAGGCAGCGACATAGAATTGCTGATTGAAATGCACGGTAGGTTCAGTCCGGAAGATGCAATCCAGGCAGCCCGGGAATTAGAGGAGTACGACCCATATTTTATCGAAGAACCTATATGCCCTGATTGCAGTGTTGATGCACTGGCAAGAGTTCGAAACTCAACTCGAATTCCGGTGGCGGCTGGTGAACGGGTTCTAACGCGCTGGGGATTCTGGGAAGTCTTTAAAAAGCAGGCAGTGGCGATTGCCCAGCCGGATATAATTCACTGTGGCGGCATCTCAGAAATGAAGAAAATTGCAGCCATGGCTCAGGTTTCTTACGTTGGCTTTGCTCCTCATATCTCTGAAGGGCCCGTCGAGGTAGCCGCACTTGTCCATATCGATGCTTCTACGCCGAACTTCCTCATACAGGAATTCTTCTATCCGGATATGCCTCTCTACGAAACGATAATGAAAGACCCGTTCCCGGTTCCTAAAAATGGATTCATTGAATTGCCTACCAGGCCCGGATTGGGTGTTGAACTCGACGAAAAGGCTTTAACTGAAAAGCCGTTTAAATACAGACCCGGATTGGTCCTGGGTGGCCTGTGGGGAGAAGGGCTCAGAACGTTTGCTCAAAGGTAATGTGAAGCTATTATTCTGCAGCCACTAACTTTATTTCAAACAGCCAGGGCCATAGCTTTCCGGTTACCAGCAGCCTGTCATTCACAGTGTCGTAGGCGATGCCATTCAAAACGTCGACAGGCTCACTGTAATATTGCGACGACAGGAGCCCTGACAGGTCTATCCATGCGCTGACCTGGCCGTTCTGTGGATTGATTATCGCTATGTAGTCCGTTTGCCATATATTGGCATAGATTTGGCCCTTAATATATTCCAGTTCATTGAGTTTATCTATGGGCGTATCATTGTTAAAGACATCGATGTGACCGATAGTACTGAAGGTTTCGGGGTCCAGGAAATGCAGGGTCGAAGTGCCATCGCTCATTATCAAGCGTTCTCCATCATGCGTAAGCCCCCACCCCTCCGTGGCGTAGGTAAAATCGCGCAGCAGCCTGAAACTGCTCTTGTCATAGACGAAGCCTTTATTCGATTTCCAGGTTAGCTGGATAATAATGTCCTGAAAGACGGTGATGCCCTCACCGAAATACTGTGCCGGGAGTTCATGGCTCTGCAGTACCCTGCCGGTTTCCGTATCTGATTTGCGTAACGATGATTTCCCGTATAGCCCGGTGCCTTCATATATAACGTCATTCTCAAACACCAGTCCCTGTGTAAAGGCGCCGTTATCATGGGGGTAAGTATTGACTATTTCATAAGAGTAGACCGGGTCCGACTGCGGTTTTACATTATGTGCCGGGTACTTATCATTCTCATATCCGGGGATACTTGAGCAAGAGCTGATACATGATACCGCCAGTAGCAAGAGGAGCATAATGAAATATTTACCGTGAAGCATAATTAAAAATACCGGTCTGTTATTCATTCCTTCGGGTCACTATTATATTAGCATTTCTTAACAGCAAAACGTCAGATTGTGCAATAAAAAAAGGAAGCATTAACGCTTCCCTGAAAGCCTTTGGTAGCGGGGGTTGGATTCGAACCAACGACCTTCGGGTTATGAGTCTGACGAATGGCCTCCCAAACCATCATTTTACGTTCAAATTAGAACTTTTGTGTTAGTTGCCCAAAAGAGGTTTTAGGCGTAGAATACCAGTGAGTTACGTTGCGTTTCATTCCGTCTAGTAGCAAATTAGTAGCAAATTTCCAGCTACGGTTTGAGCGTGAGTTCATGAAATGCTTAGTCGTTGCCGACTACACAATCTGGCTAATTGTTACCTGTATATTTAAGGGTTTATCTATTCGGTGGCATTGACAACTACATAAATGAGGACTAAACTCAAGCCACAACACGTGGGACGACCTTAAAATAATACGTTAATACGGTGGTTTCAGGGGTTGAGGAGATGATGCAAGGGCACTGGAACCGTTAAATAGATAGCGATGGCTAGTGCTCTTTTTGGTTTGAATAGCTAGGCGGAGACGGAATATAAGGCAATATAGCATGGATAGACCTCGTGCTCTAAC
>JAUWLN010000132.1 GCA_030613665.1 Dehalococcoidia bacterium | reverse complement strand
GCCGGAGGGCTGCCGGAGACAACCACCGACATTCTTGCCTTTCTTGCCCAGACCTTCTATCAGTCCCAGGGAGGTGGTGCTTTTACCCTCACCGAGGGGGGTGGGAGTTATCGCCGTAACCTCGATGTATTTGCCGTCGGGCTTGTCCTTCAGACGCTCGATGATTTTCAGAAAGTCGAGCTTGGAGATTCTGCCGTAGGGAAGCATCTCGTCTTTCTCAAGGCCCAGTTGCTCCCGCCATTCCTCTGGAGCGGGCATGTTTGGCTCGGCTGCCTCAGCAATCTGCCAGTCCTTCATTTTGGTTGCATCGTACGCCACGGGAACCTCCTGTATTGTATTTTTAATTAGCCGCTTTTATTTCAGGCCGGCGGTCTCTTTCGTGGTCGCCAGCTTCTTATAGATACTCTTCACCTCATTCATAACCGGCATACTGGCCTCAGCTAAAGGCTGGTTGGCCAGGTCGGCATCGACGATTGCCTGTTCGTAGGGGATGAAACCCAGGAATTCAAGGTCAGGCAGGCTGGAAATGAGGAAATCACGGTCGGACTGGGTTCGGACCTTGTTGCCCACGGCGGCAATATTTTCGAGGCCAATATCTCCGGCCAGCGCATTTATGGAGCGGGCGGTTTCCAGGCTCCGCCGCCCCGGTTCCACCACCACAATCAGTTTGTCAACCGCACCGGCGGTTGCCCTTCCCAGGTGCTCGATACCTGCCTCCATATCCATAATGATGACATCTTTCCTCGCCAGAAGCAGGTGGCTCATCAGCGCTTTGAGCAGCGTGTTTTCCGGGCAGTAACAGCCGGTACCCCCTTTCTTGATTCGCCCCATAACCATCAGCCGGATACCGTCAAGCTTCTGCCAGTACTTTTCCGGGAGGTCATCGACTTTTGGGTTAAGTTTGAAGTAGACTCCCGAGCGCCCCGGTTGCGTCTCCGTCCGCTCGGCGATGAGGTCTTTCATCTCGGAAATGGGGACAATGTCTTCGGGATGAGCAAAGCCAAGGGTGGCGGCGAGATTGGCATCGGGGTCGGCATCTATAGCGAGGACGGAATAGCCGGATGTAGCGAAGGTATGGGCGAGCAGAGAGGTCAGCAACGTTTTACCCACGCCGCCTTTACCGCTAATCGCAATCTTCATAATTTTTTCGCAGTAGCTTTTGTACCTGATTGCCCTGGGAGAATATATTTGCTATGTTGGAGCCGATTTGTTCCGCCGCCTATTATACTACCTTATTATTTATGGTGGCAAGGGTCAGAGATTTATTTTTAGCAAAACAACGGTATCAAACCGCCAGCGTGGAGAGGTGCTTTATTCTTTTCAGCATGTTGGGGTGCGTGGTGAAAATTTCCATTAACTTCTGGGATTTGCTCAGCTTCACTTCCTTCTGCCGCAGCGCCATGAGTTCATCGTAGTCAATGGTGCCGCTCATATCTAGGTCAATCTGAGAAAGCTCTTTTATCTCGTAGTAGGACCGAGAGGGGTCATTGACGAAGAAGGCCTTTACTCCTTCCACCCGCCGCAGCTCTTCGCTGTTCCGCATGCGGGCGTTTCCGTAGGCCAGTTTGTACAGTGCCGTCGCCATGTGGTGTGGCATGCTGCCCAGCTGGACGCTGCCCAGGTCGGCATAGTATTCGCGTATCCTGGAGCCGTAGAGTACCAGCAGATTGGTGATGAAGTAGAGCAGAAAGGCGCCGATTCCAACGAGTACGGCGTAGCTGCCGCTTCCCTGCCGGCCGCCGCCAAAAGCGCCCCGCCACATGGTCGTCCACGCTATCCAGTACATAATCAGCGGGATAACCGAGATGAGGGTGATGATGGCCATATCGCGGTGTTTTATATGGGAAAGCTCGTGTCCAATTACTGCCTTGAGTTCCTCCCTGTTGAGCAGTTTCATGATGCCCTGGGTCACGCAGACGCGCCCATCACGCTGCGAGCGACCGAAGGCGAAGGCGTTCGGGATGCTGAGCTGTGATATGCCGACTCTGGGCTTGGGCAGCCCCGCCCTTTCCGCGAGTTCGGCTACCATCTGGTGCAGTTCCGGCGCCTCTTTTTCCGATACCCACTTAATCCGCATTGACCAGCCCACGATGGCCGGGCTGATTAAATACTGAATTAGTAGGAAGCCGAAGCCGATAATCAGATAGGTTATGCCGCTGCCGGCACCCATCCAGGCACCGAGGCCAGTAATGACACCGTATAGAATGCCGAAAAGCAGGGCGATGAGCAGGTACATCCTGGCTTGCAACCACATAGCAACCTCCTGTTAATATTGTATAAGATAGATGACCATCTCACAACCGGCGGCCCGTTATTCCCGCGCCTGAACCTGGCAATTAATTTGTTTTTAGGCTGCTGAAAAACTAAAATAAGACAGTGTGGTCAGGATGGCCGCTGTTTTTCCAATATAGATAAGTAAGGGGGCAGAGAATGGCAAAGAAACTGTATCCGGTATGCGCTCGCTGTACCAGGGTGGTCTGCTTTCCGCAGATAAAATCGGGTGAAGAGCCGCCCATTGATGACGCGCCCGCGTTCTGCCCGATGAAGCTGATGCCCGAGTTAATTGAGAAGACAATTGCTGAATACGACCGGCCGGAGGTGAGGGAGTTTGCCCGTCTGGCCTCGGTACAGGAATTCGAGTGCTATGAGACCCTGCCGGAGGGCAGGCGCACCAAAATTCCGTGGGTTGAAGAGCTCATTCAGTTTTCACACAAGTGTGGCTATAAGAGGCTCGGCATCGCCTTCTGCACTGGCCTGGTCAATGAAGCCCGCATCCTGACCGATATTCTGGAGAACAAGGGATTTGAGGTGGTCTCGGTGCGGTGCAAGGTGGGCGCAACGCCCAAGGAAAGAATCGGCATCAAGGAAGAAGAAAAGATACGGGGGCCCGGCTGGATGGAATCAATGTGCAGCCCCATTGTGCAGGCTGAGATACTGAATGCGGTCGAGGTAGACCTGGCTATTATGCTGGGTCTTTGCATCGGGCACGATACCTTATTTATAAAGTACTGTCGGGTGCCGATGACGGTGATAGCGGTAAAGGACCGGGTCTTCGGCCATAATCCGCTGGCAGCCCTCTACCTGGCCAGTTCCTCGTATTACGGCCGCCTTATGACCAAGGTCGGTAAATAAAGTCAGCGTGATAAAGAGAGGTGAAGAAGAATGGCCATTCTTGAAATCAGCGTCATGCCGCTGGGCACCGGGACACCTTCAGTGAGCCGGTTTGTCGCCGGTGCGGTGAAGATACTGCAGGCGGAGAAAGGCGTAAAATACGAAATGTCCTCGATGGGCACCAACATCGAGGGAGACCTGGAGCAGCTCCTCGATTTGGCCTGGCGGATGCACCGTTCCGCTTTCGACGCTGGCGCCCAGAGGGTGGTGACCACCATGAAGATTGACGAGCGGCGGGACCAGATGGCGAGCATACAGAGCAAAGTGGCATCGGTAAAACGAGAATTGGAAAAGGCCTGATAAGTCCAATGGAGTTAGTTCACGTTCTTATTCTGCTGGGCACCGGGGTGTTTGTCGGCTTTGCTGGAGGCCTTCTCGGGGTAGGTGGTGGCTTCATCATGGCACCGATACAGTATTTCGTTTTCCTTGATATGGGGGTGATGCCTGATGACGCTATAAAACTGGCCTTCGGCACCAACCTGCTGGTCATACTGTTTGTTTCTCTGAGCGGGATGTGGCGCCATCATAAACTGGGAGCGGTTAACTGGCGGGCAGCGGTTATCATGGGTGTCTCCGGGCTGGCTTTCGCTTACGCCGGAGCTACTCTGGCTGTCCGTCTCCCCGGCGATGTGTTGAAAATCGCCTTCGGTGTCGTTGTACTCATCAGCGCCATTCGTATGCTTACCGCTCGAAATAGAGAGGTGGAGAGGGAGCCGGTGAGTAACCCCTGGCTGTTGTTTGCCTGGGCGGTTCCGCTGGGCCTGATAACCGGGCTGCTGGGTATAGGTGGAGGGGTAGTGGCGGTGCCGATACTGGTGCTGGCACTCCGGTTCAAAATCCATAACGCCGTGGCTACCTCACTGGCCATGATTTTCTTCAAAAGCATTGGCGGTATCATCGGCTATATTGTAAACGGGCTGGATGTTCAGGGGTTGCCGGACTATTCCCTCGGCTACGTCAATCTGGCTTCAGGTTTTCTGCTGATTATAAGCAGTTTCGCCCTGGTGCAGGTAGGCGCCATCGTCGCCCATAAGCTGCCGGGAAAGCGGCTGAGACTTATTTTTATCCTCCTCATGTTCTACATCGGCCTGAAGATGCTCGGCGTGTTCGAATGGCTGGGCTGGCCGATATAATTGTCCGGCGTTGCATTCTCCACTTCCTTATGCTATAGTTATCACCTGCATGAAAAACTGATTCCCTGTGGCATAGGACAGGGCTTGAAAACCGGGGTCGATGCCAGCATTGGCACGTCCTCGGAACTGATGGATAAGTATCTGGGCATCGGCTCACCCCGGTGCTAAATTGACATAATCGTATGGGTGGCGCTTTTAGCTTAGGCAGAATTTTCGGCATCCAGTTCCGTATCCACTACAGCTGGTTCATAATCTTCGTGCTGATTACCGTCTCCCTCTCCTGGCAGTACTTTCCGTACGCCTATCCGGAATGGAGTCCCCCGATTTACTGGCTCACCG
>JAUWLN010000195.1 GCA_030613665.1 Dehalococcoidia bacterium | reverse complement strand
ATGCCAATGTCCGCGGTGCCGCCATCACCGGAAAGGCCAACGACATGGATATCCTCCCGACCCTTTCTCTTGAAGCCGGCGCTGATGCCGGACAGAGCCGACGCAGTGGCGGCGAAGGCCATTACCGTGAACGGCACGAAGAACGGCGCCTGCGGGTAATAACACGATACGGTGCTGATACAGTTGGCCGGCACCACGTAAACGCTGTTTTTACCGAGCGCTTTTATCGTAAGGCGCACCATCAGGACAGCCGCGCAGCCGGCACAGCCGTAGGAAGCCCGGTAGAATTCCTCTTTGTCTATATCCTTCAGTTTCATCGGTCAATAAACTCCAGATGCGGTGTTTCTCCCCTATCCGCAGCCAGTGCTTTCTCCAGCATGTACTTCATCCGCTCCGGCGGCACGTCCGCACCACCCAGCCCACCAATGAAGTTGAGTATCGCCGGCGGATTGGGCAGGCCGTAGAGAGCGGCTTTCATGTCCGTGGCCAGTGCCCCTTCATAACCCCAGGAGCAGTCACGGTCCAGCACCGCCGCCGCCTTTACCGACGAGATGACCTTCCTCAATGGCTCGACCGGGAAAGGTCGAAATGACCTCACTTTGACCAGGCCAACGTTTTTGCCTTCATCTCGCATCTCGTCGACCACTTCGCGGGCGGTTCCGGCGAATGCGCCCATGGCTACCAGGGCTGCTTCCGCCCCATCACAGCGGTATTCTTCAACCAGGCCGCCGTAATGACGGCCAAAAATGCGGGCAAACTCTTCACCCATCTCTAAAATTATCTCCCCTGCTTTTTCGGCCGCCGCCTGCTGTTCCTCCCGCCAGCGTGCATAATGCTTGCCGAAGCCGCCAACGGATATGGAATAAGGGTTGTCCACGTCCAGGGTAACCACCGGGTCATATCGAGGCAGAAAAGAGTCCACCGTTTTCTGGTCGGGGACCTGGACCAGCTCTTCGGTGTGCGACTGTATAAACGAATCGAGGCAAATCATCACCGGCAGCAGCACACGATGGTCCTCAGCGATACGATAGGCCTGCAGCACCATATCCAGCGCTTCCTGCCCGGTCTCGGTGAATATCTGAATCCAGCCCGTATCCCGCTGCTGGATGGCGTCCTGCTGGTCACCCCAGATACTCCAGGGCAGCGCCACCGAGCGGCAGACATTGACCAGAACCAGCGGATAGCGACCACCCGCAGCGTAGGCCAGCATCTCATGCATATACTCCAGTCCCTGGGATGAGGTGGAGGTAAAGGCACGCGCCCCGGCCATCCGCACGCCCATGCAGGCCGTCAGCGCCGAGTGCTCCGATTCAACCTTAATATAATCGGCATCCATCTCGCCATCGGCGATGTATTTGGCAATTTTCTCCACGATGCTGGTCTGCGGGGTAATGGGATAGGCAGCGACCACGTCAACACGTGCCAGCCTGGCCGCCTGAGCGACCGCCTCGTTGGCCGTGATGTATTTTCTAACCGACATTTCGGTAGCCATTATTTATCGCCTTCCGGCTCGACCATCTCTATCGCCCCGGTGGGGCATTCCCTGACGCAGATGCCGCAGCCCTTACAGTCCTCAAAGTTGAAAGTGACTTTCCGGTTCGCCTCGTCCTGAGTTATGGCGCCCTCCGGGCAGAAAACCCAGCAGAAGAGGCAGAAGGTGCACTTTCCCTTCAGAACCGGCTTGGCCGTGCTCCAGCTCCCCATTCTGGTGGGTATGGTTCCAGCTTTCTGTACGGGTCCCGGAATTGACTTCTCTTTCTTCATTTTCCCCCGACTTTTTTATAAGCCGCCTCAGCCGCCGCAATGTTACGATCGACGACTTTCTCCGGCAGCGTGCTGGCAATGGCTTTCTTTATGGAATCCAGGCTCACCAGGCCGGTGGCGCCGGCCAGCGCGCCGAGCATGGCGGTATTGACAATGGCCACCCCGATATTCTCCCGCGCTATTTCCGTGGCATCCACGGTGGTGACATTGAGAGAATCCGGTATCTTTTTTAACTGCGCCTTGGATTTACGCGTGTTTATCAGAATGCTGGCTCCATCCCGAGCGCCACTCGTTATGTCAACCACATCGAGGAGGGTATCATCAAGCACGATGATTGTGGAGGGGTTATAGATTTGACTGCGAGTCCGGATAGCATGGTCGCTGATGCGGGTGAATGCCTGTACCGGCGCCCCACGACGCTCAGCGCCAAAGCTCGGGAACGAGACAGCGTACTTGCCCTCGTAAAGAGCCACCGCGCTGCCTAACATGCTGGCGCCGAGAACCGCCCCCTGCCCACCCCGTCCATGCCAGCGCACCTCTTCAAGGCGCCCTCTCTGATTCATTTCAGCCCATTATAGCACTGGTGCTGCTCACCCGCAAAAGGAAAAGGCATGGAAGATACCAAGACCAAGCCCCGGTAGTGCTCACACAATCGGGCCGAGCGTATAGATGCCGGGGAAGTTGCCATAGCCCAGTATCTCCGCCTTGGTCTGTTTGCCGGTAGCTACCGCCAGTACTTCCTCATATATTCTCTGGCCGGTCGCTTTCAGGCCAGAACCTTTC
>JAUWLN010000177.1 GCA_030613665.1 Dehalococcoidia bacterium | reverse complement strand
CCATCGTCAACAACCATGCCCTGCCCCCGCTATCGGTAAGCCTGGGCAATGCCCGTTACCCCACCGATGAAGAAATAAAGGGCATTTTGAGGCAGGTTACCGACCAGGTATATTTCATTGAAGGCACCGAACGGGCTAAAGAGCTGGGCAATATCAGGACGCTCAACATCTTCATGCTCGGCTGCGCCTCGCTCTTCCTGCCCCTCAAGGTCAATACCTGGGAGGAGAGCATCAACCGGTGTCTACCGGAAAAGGTCAGGCAGGCAAACCTCACCGCTTTTGACCGCGGCAGAAAGGAATTTAAAGGTGTCCGTATCAGCAAGAGTTAAGGAAAGTATGGCCACTGGCTCCTGGATACGCCGTATGTTTGAGGAAGGCGCCATTCTGAAAAAACAGTACGGAGAGGAAAATATCTTCGACCTCTCCCTGGGCAATCCGATTATGGAACCGCCGGCCGAATTCTTCCGGGAACTGAAGGAAATAGCCGAGCATCCCACGCCCGGGATGCACCGCTATATGAGCAATGCCGGCTATACCGAAACCAGGGCTACCGTAGCCGAACAACTGGCTCTGGAGACCAGTATAAAATTCACCGAGAATGATGTCATTATGACCCACGGGGCAGCCGGTGCGCTGAATGTCGTCCTGAAAACGATACTCAACCATGGAGATGAGGTCATAATCTTCGCCCCCTACTTCGCCGAGTACGTCCACTATGTTGACAACCACTACGGAGTCTCCCGCATCCTGTCCACAGATGAGCAGTTTGCCCCCAGGGTAGACGAACTGGAACAGGCCATCAACGAAAGAACGAGGGCCGTGCTCATCAATTCGCCGAACAACCCGTCCGGCGCAGTCTACAGTGAAGAGCGCCTGCGCGCCATCGGCGATGTTCTCCTCAAGAAGGAAACTGAACTCGGAACGCATATCCTGCTCATCAGCGACGAGGCCTACCGCAAGCTTATCTATGACGGCCTGGAGTACCCTTTTCCGGTGCATCACCACAAGAACAGCCTTATCACCACGTCCCACTCGAAGGACCTGGCCCTGCCCGGGGAGAGAATCGGCTATATCGCCGTACATCCGGAATGCCACGGACGGGAAGAGCTGGTCAACGGCTTCATCCATGTCAACCGGACACTCGGTTTCGTCAACGCCTCGGCCCTGATGCAGCACATCGTGCGCCACCTGCAGGGAGTCACCGTCTCGATAGCCGAATACCAGCGAAAGAGAGATTTTCTTTACGATAACCTCTCCGCAATGGGTTACTCGATGGTCAAACCCCAGGGTGCATTCTATTTGTTCCCCAAATCCCCGATTGAAGATGATGTTAATTTTGTCCGGGAGCTGCAGAAATTAAAAGTTCTGACCGTTCCCGGTCGAGGTTTTGGTACGCCGGGCTATTTCCGCATCGCCTACTGCGTGGAAGATGCAGTGCTCGAAGGTTCGCTCAACGGCCTGCGTGGGGCAGCCCGGAAATTCGGGATTACCAGGTGAGCGTGACGGACAATGTCAGAACCGGAGAATACGGCCACCAACAGCGTCTCCAAGCTGCTGGCCGAAGCAAAGAATGAGCCAATCGCCTCTTTCCTGAACCTGCAACTGCTGGAGCTCAAGCCGGGGTACGCCAAAGTGATGCTCAAAGTGTTGCCCGAGTACAAGAATTTCAACGGGGTGACCTTCGGCGGCATCACCATGGCGGTGGCCGACCAGGCTTTCGGCTACGCGGTGAACTCGGTGAACCGTCCCAACGTCGCCTCACAGTTCAACATTCATTTCATCGCCCCGGCCAGGGCGGGCGATGAGCTAATCGCCGAGGGACGGGTGGTGAAGAGCGGCCGCAGGGTCAGCATCGCCGAGATGACGGTGACCAACCAGGACGGAAAGCTCATCGCCAAAGCCACCGGCACGACCATACCGCTGGCTGATACGCAAAAAGCAACCGACCCCTGATACCTTTATTGACAGCTTCATTTTCATTATGGTAAACTTCGTCCATACTATGAACCTGATTCACAGCTATTCGGGGAACACGAAATTCGTCTTTACCGGGCGCACCGGGGTGCGCTTGGGGGGAAGCGAATATGCATAGTTAATTTTTACTGGAAACAGTGTATATAATATAAGATTACCTCCCCCAAGCGGGAGGTATTTTATTCAGGAAGAAATAACATGATAGCCGAAGTTCCGGATACCATCCCCAAATTAATAAGACGCAATTATGAGCGGTGGACCCATCGAAACGCCATGGCCATGAAGAACTTCGGCGTCTGGCAGCGCTATAGCTGGCAGGAATACTATGATAAAGTAAAATACTTTTCCCTGGGCCTGCTCAGCCTCGGGATGGAACCGGGCGATGTCGTCTGCATCATCGGGGACAATGAGCCGGAGTGGTTCTGGGGCGAGTTTGCCACGCAGGCGGCTCAGGGAATCGTCACCGGAATATTCGTTGACTCCATCCCGTCCGAGGTTAAATACATCGCTGAGCAGTCGGGAGCCAGGTTCGCCATCGTCAACGACCAGGAGCAGACAGATAAATTCCTTGAAATCAAAGAAGAGCTGCCGAATCTCAAAAAGGTTATATACTGGGACCCCAAGGGGCTGAGGAACTATGACGACCCGATTCTTATTCCCTTCACCGAGGTCATCAAGTTGGGCCGGGAATACGAGCAAACGCATCAGGGGTTGTTCGAGCAGAATATAGAGCAGGGTAAAGGCAGCGACATTGCCTTCCTGTACTACACCTCCGGCACCACCGGATTGCCCAAGGGAGCGGTGCTCACCCACCAGGCGCTTATCACCACCGCCCAGTCTTTCGTTGACCGCTACCCGCTTGCCGAAGACGACGACTTGATTTCCAACTTCCCGGCGGCCTGGGTCGGCGACAGCTTTTTCGCCACCATTCCCCACCTTCTCAGCGGGGCAAGGCTCAATTTCCCCGAAGAGCCGGAGACCATTGCCGAAGACACCCGGGAGGTCGGCCCCAATTTCGTCATCTACGGGCCCCGCCAGTGGGA
>JAUWLN010000086.1 GCA_030613665.1 Dehalococcoidia bacterium | reverse complement strand
CTCCTTCCCTACTCTCCTCCAGTTCAGGGAAATCTGCGTAGGGCCCACCCTGACGCCGTCTCTTATCGCCGGCTCAAGTTTCTGGCGGTCGAAGGGGAGGCCCTCAAAGCGCCTTATAATAACCTGGCCGTGCTCGGTGGTGACGGACTCTATTCCCGCCTGCGCCGCCAGCAGCTTTATCCTCACCGCGTAGAGCAGGTTCTGCACTTCTTCAGGCGGTTGCCCAAAGCGGTCCCGGAACTCCTGTGCCAGCGGCTCTATCTGCCCCACCTCCTCCACTTTCACCAGCTTCTGGTACAGCCCCAGCCGCGTTTCGAGGTCGGGCACGTATTCCCCGGGGATGTAGGCGTCCAGGGGCAGGGCGATGGCCGGGGTGGGGAGATGGAGTGGCTTTTTCTCTTCCTTAACGCCCGAAAGCCTTGCTTTCTGCGCATCCACCGCCTCGGCAAGTAATCGACAGTAAAGGTTAAAGCCGATGGCGGTGATGTAGCCGCTCTGCTTCGTCCCCAACAGCGTGCCCGCGCCTCTTATCTCAAGGTCTTTCATGGCGATGTTGAACCCGGCGCCGAGCTCGGTGGCCTCGTAGATGGTGCGCAGGCGCTTCTGCGCCGTGGGTGTCAGGCGTTTCTCCCGGTCATATAAAAAGTAGGCATGGGCCAGATTGGCGCCTCGTCCCACCCTGCCCCGCAGTTGATAGAGCTGCGTCAGGCCGAACCTGTCCGCCTGGTTCACAATCAATGTATTCACGTTGGGCATATCCAGGCCCGACTCGATAATCGTGGTGCAGACAAGCACGTCGCTCTCCCCCTGCGCGAAGTCGGCCATCACCTTCTCCAGCCCGCCCTCCGGCATCTGCCCGTGAGCAACGGCGAACCGCGCCTCCGGCACCAGCGACCCCAGTTTCTGCGCCACCATGCCGATGCTCTGCACGCGGTTGTGCACGAAGAAGACCTGGCCGTTTCTCTCCAGTTCGCGGAGGACGGCCTCGTGGATGAGCCTGTCGTTGTACTCGGCGACGTAGGTCTTGATGGGCAGGCGCTCATCGGGGGGCGTCTCCATGGTGCTCATATCCCTCACCCCCACCAGCGACATGTGCAGTGTGCGGGGGATGGGGGTGGCGCTCAAAGTGAGCACGTCAACCTCCCGGCGCATCTTCTTCAGGTACTCCTTGTGGTTGACGCCGAACCTCTGCTCCTCGTCAATAATCAACAGCCCGAGGTTCTTGAACTCAACGTCTTTCTGCAGCAGCCGGTGAGTGCCGATGCAGATGTCCACCCGCCCGTTCCTCATCCCCTCGATTATCTCATCCTGCTCCCCCGGTGATTTAAAGCGACTCAGGGCTTCTACCCTCATCGGAAAAGCGTCAAGGCGCCCCCGGAACGTGGCATAGTGCTGCTGAGCCAGCACCGTGGTCGGCACCAGCACCGCCACCTGCCTGTTGTCCATCACCGCCTTGAAGGCGGCCCGGATGGCGACCTCCGTCTTGCCGTAGCCGACATCGCCGCACACGAGGCGGTCCATCGGTTTTGCTTTCTCCATGTCCTCTTTAATATCATGCTGCGCCTCCATCTGGTCGGGCGTCTCGACATACGGGAATGAGGCTTCCATCTCCTGCTGCCACAGCGTGTCGCGGGAAAAGGCAAAGCCGGGCACCACTTCACGTGTCGCGTAAAGGGCGAGCAGTTCCTGGGCAAGATCTTCGGCGGCTTCTTTCGCCCGCTGCTTGGTGCGACTCCATTCCTGCGTGCCCAGCCGGCTCAGCACCGGCAGGCGGTCGCCAGCGCCAACATAACGGCTAACGCGGTCAATCTGGTCGGTGGGGATATAGAGGCGGTCGCCGGCCGCGTAGCGCAAAAGCAGGTATTCCCTTTCATTGCCGTCGCGGCGCAGTGTCCTGACCTCGGTAAATTTGCCAATGCCGTGCTCCACGTGCACCGCGTAGTCGCCCGGCGCAATATCGACAAAGAGCTTCTGCCGCGGTACCGGCTGCTTTTTCACCTGCCGTCGCTGCTTGACGAAGCCGAAGATTTCGGCATCGGTGAACAGGTAGGCCTCTCCGTCCATCACCCAGCCCTCGTCGAGCGAGCCCTGGACCAGCGTCAACGAGCCGGGTGACGCCGCCTGTTCAACCTCAGTCACCGGTGCGGCGATTATGTCCTCGTCTTCCAGCAACTCGGAGAGCCGGCTCGCCTGGTGACTGACGATTATTACTTTTCGTTTCTGCCCTAGAAGCTGCTTTATTCTCCGGCAGAACGACGGTAGCTGGCCGGCGTAGCTGGGAGCCGGCGCAAAGTCGAACCGGAACGATTCCTCGTCAGCGCCCCACGCGGTGAGGCCAAGGCCTTCCCGGCTTTCGATTTTTCCCCAGAGTTCCTCCCAGGTAAAATAAGGGCGGGGGAAATTGTGTGGCAGCTCACCTCTTTCCCGCTTTTCCGCTCGCAGCTGCTCCGCCTCAGCGTGCAGTTCCTCCATTGCCTGTTCAACGCCCTGCGGCTCATCGAGCAGCAAAAGCGCGTCCTCAGGCAGATAGTCGATGAGGCTGTCCCGGTTGAACAGCGCCGAATAGAACTGGCTGTTACGGGGCAACTGTCCTTCAAGCAGCTTGGCTATTTCCTGTTCATATTGCTCACGTATCTCCGTGTTAAGAGTCGCCAGGTCCAGGCTGTTCAGAGTGTTCTCCAGTGCCGACTTTTTGCCCTGCAATGACGCCAGCAATTCCGTAGCCGGTGTCACCGTTATCGACTCTCTCTCTTCCCGGGAACGCTGGTTTTCCGGGTCGAAAAGCCGGATGCTCTCAACGGTATTGCCGAAGAACTCCAGCCTGGCGGGCAGCTCGCTGGTGGGCGGAAAGACATCAATGATGCCGCCACGATGGCTAACCGTGCCGGGAACTTCGACCACGCCTTCTGTCTGGTAGCCAATTTCTGCCCAGCCGCGCAGGAGCCGATACGGCTCAATGTCCATTCCCGCTTTTATCTCGCCGCAGGCAGCGGCGAAGTCATGAAATGGCGCCGTTTTCGTCATCAGCGCCGGAGCCGAGGCTACAATGAGAAACGGCTCTTTAGCTTTAACCCCCTTTCCCCCACCGACCATCGTTGAAAGCACCTTGACCCGTTCCAGCCCGGTGGCGGGGTCAGACGTTACCCGTTCATAAGGTAAGGCATCCGGCTCAGGGAAAGTTCTGACATCTCCACCGGTCCATGCGGAAAGCTGCTCGGACAGTTTTTTGCCGCGCTCGGGCTGGGCAGTTATCACCAGAACCGGCCGCCGCCAGCGCCGGTACAGCGCCGCGATAAGATAGGGTTTGGCCGCATCGAGTATAACAACCCCTCTGCCTCGAACTTCATGCGGCCATGATGCCTGTCACCGGGTGAACGCCGGCATACTTTCAATCAAGCCCAGCAATCGAGTCAGGTTAAGCGTCATACGAGCTTCCTCAAATACCTCTAGGGCTCGTCTCTAACGACCAGCCCTGCCGATAATTCTAACATTGCTGAGCAGGCTTCTCAAATACCCTTCCAGTCTTCTACAATCTCACTCATCTTGTTCCGCCCTACCCAGATTGCTATAATAGAGCATATCTTTTCGGCCGGTGTGAGATGGGCAGGAATAATAAAATAAATAAAAAACCGAGCAAGCCATGCTACCAGCGGATTGTGGTCAAACTTGGCACCAGCCTGCTCACCAGCGGCAGCGACCACCTGGACCGGGATATGATGTCACGCCTGGTCGACCAGGTGGCGCGACTGCACCAGCAGGGGGTGGAAATCATCGTCGTGTCCTCAGGAGCCATGGCCGCCGGCCGGCACCGCCTCAACCTGACGAAAAGGATAAAGAGCATTCCCTTCAAGCAGGTGCTCTGCTCCGTGGGACAGAGTCACCTCATGCATATCTACGAGGAGCTTGTCGGGCAGTACGATATTCCTGTGGCCCAGGCGCTGCTCACCAAGGCTGACCTTTCCAACCGCTCCGGATACCTCAACGCCCGCAATACGCTGCTCGCCCTGCTCCAGCTCCGGGTGCTCTGCATTGTCAATGAAAACGACGTGGTGGCAGTCGATGAGATTGATGAGGCCAAGTTCGGGGACAACGACAACCTGTCGGCTATGGTAGCCAATCTGGTCGATGCCGACCTTTTACTGCTGTTAACGGATATTGCCGGCCTGCACACAGCCGACCCGCGGCGTGACCCAGACGCACGGCTCATCTCCGAGGTCGAGCACATTGCCGCTGGTATTGAAAGCCTGGCCGACCGGGCCGGCGCAATGGGTATCGGCGGTATGGTTACCAAGATAGAGGCCGCCAGGCTGGCCACCGTTTCCGGCGTAACCGTGATTATCGCTGACGGCCGGGAGCCGGATATCATCCCGAGGCTGGCTGGCGGAGAGAAGGTTGGTACCCGCTTCTTGCCGGCCGCCACGAGACTTGAAAGCCGCAAGCGCTGGATATTGAGTAGTCCATCCATTCGCGGTATACTGGTAGTTGACTCCGGGGCAGCGCTGGCGCTGAAGAAACAAAACCGGAGCCTGCTCGCGGCAGGCATCAAGGAGGCAAAAGGAGAATTCGACCGCGGTGACCTGGTCGATATTTATGACGCCGAGGGAATGCACCTCGGCTGCGGTCTGGTAAATTACAGCTCCAGTGAGGTCAATCTAATAAAAGGGACTCATTCCGGCAAGATTGCCACGCTGCTCGGTATTGACTACGGGCCAGAGGTGGTGCACCGGGATAATCTGGCTGTTCTTCAGGAGGTAATAAAGTGACCACAGGCAAGCTCTACCAATCCAGCGACAACGAATTCATCACTGAAGTTAATTACAAGTTCCAAGATGAATCTGATACCGGCTGGTGGGGTGAACTCACCCTGACCGACTACAAACGAATCAAGGATAATGATATTTACATCATTGAACTTGACGACATGCGCCGCGGCAAATGCCGCCTGAGGAAGAGGGTGAACCGCGCGGTGAGCGGCATCCCACCCCGCTACGTGTACCAGTTTACCGGCGTCAGTGCCTTTAATCAGCCTGAACCGGAATAGCAGTACAGGCTATAATCCAACATATTCAATTCATTGTTGCAACATTGAATCCCGGTTTTGAAACAAATCACGGAGTCCCATTATGAAATCGGCCATCGCGGAACTGGAAGCCAGGGGAAAAGCCGCCAGAGAAGCCTCAAAGCGCCTGGCCTACCTTTCCACAGACGTTAAAAACAGAGCGCTGAGCAATACCAGCCGTGACCTGCTGGCCAGGAAAGACGAGATACTGGCGGCCAATAAAGAGGACTATAAAGAATCGAAAGCGTCCGGCATGAGCGACCACATGCTCGACCGCCTGATGCTGAACGAGAGCCGCCTTGAGGCAATGGCCGGTGACGTGCTCAACATAGCCTCGTTACCCGACCCCGTCGGCGAGGTTTTCGAAATGCGCACCCAGCCCAATGGCCTTCAGATAGGGAAAAAACGGGTGCCGCTGGGCGTTATAGGCGCCATTTACGAGAGCCGCCCCAACGTGACCATTGACATCTCCTCGCTCTGCCTGAAGTCCAGCAACGCGGTGATTCTCAGGGGAGGCAAAGAGGCAATACGCTCAAACAGCGTCCTGGCCGGAGTGGCGCAGGACGCCGCCGTCAATGCCGGCATGCCCGACGGCGCTATCCAGTTCGTGGAGAATACCGACCGCGCACTCGTCGACCACATGCTGACGATGAGCGACGCCATTGACCTGATTATACCGCGGGGCAGCGCCGGACTGATTCGCTCCGTAGTCGAGAAGGCCCGTATGCCTGTGATCAGCGGCGGCATCGGTGTCTGTCATACCTACGTTGATAAAAGCGCCGACGTTGACAAGGCGGTGGCCATTGTCTACAACGCCAAGGTACAGCGCCCCACCGTCTGCAATGCTCTGGACACGCTGCTCGTGCACACTGACATTGCCGAAGGTTACCTGCCTGTGATTGCTGCCGAACTGGCTAAGGCCAATGTCGAAATGCACTGCGACCAGCGCTCTCTGTCAATCCTGAAAGCGCAATCCGGCCTGAAGCTCGTTCCGGCAACGGACGAGGACTGGGGAAAGGAATTTTTATCCCTGGTAGCCGCTGTCAGAGTGGTTGATTCCCTCGATGAGGCCCTGGCACATATCGCGCGCTACGGCTCCGGCCACTCCGAAGCGATTTTAACCGGGGATTACCCCACAGCAATGCGCTTCCTCAACGAAGTTGATGCCGCCTGTGTCTACGTGAATGCCAGCACCCGGTTCACCGATGGAGCACAGTTCGGCCTGGGAGCGGAGGTTGGCATCAGCACGCAGAAATTCCACGCTCGTGGACCTCTGGGACTGAAAGAACTGACCACATATAAGTGGATTATCCTGGGCAGCGGTCAGGTAAGAACGTAGATTTACCGCCCGCTTATTTTCCCTCAATGGCAACCTGCTGAACCTGGAAGAGCTGCTGAATTCCCACCTCGGCAAGAGAAATCAACTCGTCAATAATCTGCCTCGAGAACGGTTTGCCCTCGGCGGTGCCCTGCACCTCGACAACGAGGCCCTTGCTGGTCATGCCCCCTTTGAAATCGACCGAGGCGCTGCTGTCTTCATCATAGCACAGGTCCAGCATCATATTGCTGTGCACAATGCCCACGCTGGTCGCTGCCACCGCGCTCTTGAGCGGCACCGAAGAGATGATTCCCATATTGGCCAGGTTATGGAGAGCTTTATAGAGGGCAACATAGGCGCCGGTAACGGCCGCGGTTCTGGTGCCGCCGTCAGCCTGAATGACATCGCAATCGACCACCAGAGTCCGTTCCCCCAGGGAAGCGAGGTCGGCTACTGCTCTCAGGGAGCGCCCGATAAAGCGCTGGATTTCCTGATTCCTGCCCCCTACCCTTCCCATCGCGGAATCGCGCGGGGTACGGGTCAACGTGGCGCGGGGCAGCATGGCATACTCCGCGGTAACCCACCCTGTCCCGCTGTTTCTCAGGAAGCCAGGCACCCGGTCTTCCACGCTGACCGAGCACAGCACCCGGGTCTTGCCCAGCTCAATCAGCGCCGAGCCCTCAGCAAAGAGCAAAAAACCGGGAGCGATGCTTACCGGTCGGAGTTCATTATAGGCACGTCCATCAGCTCTCTTCACCTAACGCCTCCAAATCCGCTAATGATATGTCAGAGTATAGCATCGATAGATGCTAATGACAATTTATAATCTACCTCACCCCCTTAACCCTCCTCCCCTCCAAAGGAGATGGGGGAAAGAATATTAGAAGAGGGGCTAGCGCCCCTCTTAAACA
>JAUWLN010000114.1 GCA_030613665.1 Dehalococcoidia bacterium | reverse complement strand
TGACCTGACCAGAAAGGCAAGAAAGGATATGCCGGAGCTGGAAGAGCGGGTTAACATGCGCACGCCTGCCGGGAGATGGGGTATGCCGGATGACCTTGCCGGGACGGCCGTATTTCTGGCCAGCAAGGCCTCTGACTATGTCACCGGTGTGGCGCTTCCCGTGGACGGCGGCTTTTCTGTCGCCATGCTCTAAATATATGTTAAATTCAGAAATCTAGAGAAAAATAGAGGAGAAACAGACTATGTCCAAGTCAATGTATTCTGGAATCGAAGGCAAAGTGGCACTGGTAACCGGCGGCGGCCGCGGGTTGGGCAAGGCCATCTGCCTGGCGCTGGCCCGGGAGGGGGCTGATGTTGCCCTGACTGATCTGCAGGCGGCCGATGAAACGGAAAAAGAGATAGAAGCGTTGGGGCAGAAGGCGATGGCCTTCAAAGCTGACGTTACCAAGGAAGCCGAAGTAAAGGAAATGGTCGACCGCATCGTCGCGGAGTGGGGCGGTGTTGATATCCTGGTGAACAACGTGGGCGGCGACCATGCCTATTTACTGGAGGACATGCCGGTATCGCAATGGGACTGGACGATGGAAATCAATATGAAGGGGCTCTTTAACTGCTGCAAGGCAGTGGCGGAGGTTATGAAAAAGAGGGGCGGGGGTAAAATCGTCAACGTTGCCTCTCTCGCCGGCGTGAGGATGACCATGTACGGGGGGATTGCCTACAGCACCGCCAAAGCCGGCGTCATCGGCTTCGGCCGCCACTGCGCCTTTGAGCTTGGCCCTTATAAGATAAACGTCAACACCGTCTGCCCCGGGCCCACCATGACCGAGGTGGTCTTGAGCCGGATATCACCGGATGTGAAGCAGAAGACGCTCCAGACAACGCCGCTGCAGGACTTCACCTATCCGGAAGACCAGGCGGATGCGGTGGTCTTTCTGGCGTCAGAGCGGGCCCGGATGATAACCGGAACAACGCTGCTTGTGGATGGAGGCATCAGCCTGCCCATAGGCTATGTAGAGTGGGAGAACTTCCGCTCCGACCGGAAGCAGTGGCTCAAGGAGAAAAAATGGGAAGGTAAGCAGACTTCAATGTAAACGGAAGGGAGAATTGAATTATGGCAGCAAAGGGTAACCTGAGTGCCGAAGACCTTTGTTTCACCCCGGCGGTGGAATTAAGAGAGATGCTCCGGAAAAAGGCCATCTCGCCGACGGAACTTATACGGGTATTTTTAGAGCGAATCGAGAAGATTAACCCGGCGATTAACGCCTACGCTACTCTTGTGCCGGAGATGGCTCTGGAGACGGCAAAGAAGGTGGAATCGGACATCATGCAGGGAAAAGAAGTCGGGTTGCTGGCCGGGCTTCCGGTGTCGATAAAAGATGTTAACATGACCGCCGGCATCCGGACCACCTTCGGCTCAAAGCTGTATGAGAACTTCGTGCCCGATGAAGATGAACTGCTGGTGGAGAGGGTAAAGAAAGAGGGCGGCATAATCATGGGCAAGACAAACACGCCTGAATTTGCCGCCGGCGCCTCCACTTTCAATCAGGTGTTTGGTATAACGCGCAATCCTTGGGATACTGCTTACACCGTCGGTGGTTCCAGCGGAGGTGCGGCGGCGTCCGTGGCCGCCGGAATAGGGCCTTTGGCCCAGGGAAGTGACCTGGGAGGCTCATTGAGGGTTCCGGCCAGCTTCTGCGGAGTGGTCGGCTTTCGCCCGTCACCGGGCCGGGTGCCTGATTACCCGAGCCCGCTCAACTGGGACGACCTGGCGGTGCAGGGGCCGATTGCCCGCACCATTCCGGATACCGCGCTGTTTCTGGACGCGATTTCCGGCCCGGATAGCAGGAGTCCGGTATCCCTGCCCGGAGAAGCAGCCCCGTTCCTTCAGTCGGCGCAAAACCCCGGAGCTAAAAACCTCAAAATCGCCTGGAGCGATAACCTGAACCTGATGCCGGTTGACCCGGTGGTACTGAAAGAGGTAAGAAAGGCGATTGACGTATTTCGCGGGTTGGGTTGCGAGGTGGTGGAAGACTGTCCTGACTTCACCGGCGCTAAAGAAACGGCGTTAATTCTGCGGGGAGTGCGCTTTGTCGCCGTGTATGGGGACCAGTACCAGGACGACCCCGAATTCCAGCGCTGGGTGAACCCGCTGGTGACGGGCAATATCGAGCAGGGGCTGAAGCTGACGGTTCAGGAGATAGCCTGGGCGCACCGGCAGCGTTCCGAGATATGGGACCGGGCGAAGACTTTCTTTGACAAATATGACCTGCTGCTGATGCCAACGGCGCCAATCCCGCCGTTCCCTGCCGAGGTAAAATTCCCCACTGAAATCGCGGGCAAACCCATGAAGCATTATCTGGACTGGGCAATGCTGACCTATGCTATCACCATGACCGGGCATCCGGCGGTATCAGTGCCCTGTGGATGGACGGAAAAAGGGCTGCCGGTCGGCTTGCAAATGGTGGGCAGGCACCACGGTGAGACCGCCCTCCTGAAAGCAGCGGCAGCGTATGAGCAGGCGGCGCCATGGGCGGATAAAAGGCCCTCGCCGGGTTAGGCAGGGGCTCTTTGCTTTCTAGCTCACGATCAAAAAGGGGACCTGATAGAAGTGTGGAATCTGGCGAAGAAGAATCATTTTTTCTGGCTTTTCTTCACCTCTTCAAGTTTCGCCAGGTAATCCTGCCTTGGCGGTGAGTAGATATCGAGGATTTGACAACCTTTATCGGACATATAAGTTCCGTGCTCCACATTAGAGGGAATAACCAGGACGTCTCCCTTCTTCAGGGGAAATAGCTTGCCTTCAACTGCTTCTTCACAGGCACCGTCCATTACTATCAGGATTTGCTCTGCTTCATGTTTATGCGCCGGCCCTACAGCATTTGGCGCGGCATTAATGAAGCCGACCGTAATCCTTTCTCCAGATACGATGTTGTATTTCATGCCGGGGGCTACCTCTACAATGGGAACATCCTGGTAATGAATAACGTGTCTGTCTAATTCCTCTTGAGTAGCGTACGTTTCTTTTTTTCCCATTTTCAAGTAACCCTCCTTGTTTCGACCGCATTCATATCTTATGACATCTAACCTGTTTATGTGGTTGTCATACGATATTCCCGTAATGGACTCTTTGCTTCACGAGCCATTGAAAGGGTTATTTATCATAGAGCTTTGTATGGTCGATGGTCGCTGCTTCCAGCTTATCGAGACCCAAAATATTATAGAGGCTTTCGCCGGCATTGACCCTTTCTATCACCTTGCCCTCATTTGCCAGGAACTTTTTGGTCTTCTCCAGAACGTCTTTGGCCTCATCACACGGCACTACAACTACGCCATTGTCATCAACAATGACTATATCCCCCGGGTTCACCGCTGCCCCGCCGCACTGGACAGGGACGTTTATGTAGCCAAAGCCAATGGTGCTGGCCACGTTCGGGGCGATGCCCCGGCTGAGTACCGGGAATTTCATCTCCCTCAGTTCGACGACATCCCGAACCGCCGAGTCGAGGATGATGCCCACGGCGCCATTTCTCCTTGCCTCAATAGCCACGATTTCACCCCAGAAGGCAGTGTTATTTGAATTATGAGTATCGACAACGATAATGTCTCCGGGTTGAATGAGCTGAAGCGCTCGTATAACCGGCGCAAGGTCGGATGTGCCCGTTTTCACGGTGAGGGCTACCCCCACCAGGCGGATTTCCGGGAAGAGCGGCTGAATATCCGCGCTCATGGCGTTGAGGCGATTCATGCAGTCGGAGACGCCGGGGACAATGGAATGGTATTCTTCAAGAAGGCTGCGGAACTCCTTGACAATCTCAGGTGAAGGCCGTTTTATCTTTGTGTTCACAACAATGGACATGGATCTCTACCTCCTGAAGGTTTGATGTCTGAAGACGTCATTAACGCCGGTCGTCCATGCCGTCTGGCGGGTCAGGGTAACAGGTGATAACGGCGTCACGGATGAGCTTATTTATCGTCTTCTCCGGCCAGCTGTTGAATTACCCTGGCGATGACTGACCAGTCCTTGCCCCCGTAGCCGGCGGCCCTGGCAGCCTCAAGCAGTTGGCGGGTCAGGCTGCCGGCGAGCAGCGGAATATTGGTTGCCTCGGCTGCCGACAGGATGAGACCGAGGTCTTTGGCCATGAGGTCAGTGGTGAAGCCGGGAGCAAAATCATCATTGGCCGGACTACCCGGGATGACGTTGGGGTAGGGCACCCGTGTCTGCAGCACCCAGCTATTTCCGGAGCTGGCACTCATGACTTCGTAGAGGACTTTGGGGTCGGCACCGAGCTTGACGCCAAACAGAAAGCCCTCAAAGACACCCACGCCGGCAATGGCGCCGGCCAGGTTGTTGGACAGCTTGACCACCTCACCCATGCCCACCTCGCCAACGTGAATGATTTTCTCTCCCATAACGTCCAGTATTGATTTACACTGGTCGAAGAGTTCTTTTTTACCGCCCACCATTATGGAGAGCGTGCCGTCAGCGGCTTTGGGCGGCGCACCGCTCACCGGTGCGTCCATCATATCGATTCCCTTATCGGCGGCCGCGGCGGCTACCTTGCGGGTCACAATCGGGTCGATGGTGCTCATATCGATTATGATATTGCCCTTTTTCATGCCGGCAAGGACACCGTCATCGCCAAACATTAGCTGCTCCACGTGGGGAGAAGAGGTCACCATGGTGATGACAATCTCTGAATTTTCGGCCACCTCACGCGGGGAACCGGCTGCTCTGGCGCCGGCTTTAACCAGTTCCTGAACCGGCTCGGGCCTGATGTCATGGACGGTCAGCGGGTAGCCTGCCCTGGCCAGGTTCAAAGCCATCCCTTTACCCATATTGCCCAGGCCGATAAAACCTAGTTTTTTCATCACTCCTCCTTTGACAGATAAAATGGGCGAGTCATAGCCTATTTCTTCTTGACCGACTCTCTGACCGCCTGGGCGATATCCCTGGCGGATATTTTGTATTCTTCTTTCAGTTCCGGCACGGTACCCGATTGGCCGAAGCGGTCCTGGATGCCGACCCGTTTTACCGTTGCCGGTGCGTTCTCCGCCACTATCTCGGCTACCGCCCCGCCCAGGCCACCGATAATGCTGCTGTCTTCCGCGGTGACGATGGCGCCGGTCTCTTTCGCAGCTTTGATTATCGCCTCTTCGTCAATCGGCTTGAGGGTGTGCATGTCCAGCAGGCGTATCTTGATACCTTCTTTCGCCAGCGTATCGGCAGCTTCCAGCGCGTCGGAAAGCATCATGCCGGTGGAGATAATCGTGGCATCGCCGCCATCGGTCAGCGTCACTGCCTTCCCCAGCTCAAACGGGAAATCATCGCGGTATACAGTCGGCACGGGGGGATTTGAGATGCGGAGGGCAGCTGGTCCAACGTGCTCGACAAGGGCGCGGGTCATTTTCTTCGTCGATACGGGGTCGGCGGGGGAAACGAGCATCATGTTGGGGATGGCGCGCAGGGCGGCGATTTCCTCTATCATCTGGTGCGACCCGCCCATGAAAGGCCAGAGCATGCCGGAGTTACAGAGGACGATTTTAACATTTAGCTTATCAAAGGCAACGTTCTGCCGTATCTGGTTGTACGCCCGTCCAACGGCAAAGATGCTG
>JAUWLN010000018.1 GCA_030613665.1 Dehalococcoidia bacterium | reverse complement strand
CTTGCTGCATTTTGCCCCGTTAAACAAAAGTCCAAACAAAAGCTATGCCAACGACCATGTTTCACGAAGAAAAGACTAGGGTCTTGGCAAAAAACTGCATAGCTGTTCAGGCCTCTCGGTCTGCCATACGGATTACCTGATTTACCTTTAACGAAAGAGGGATTACCCCTTTTGTTCCCCATTTGACCTGCATACCTCTAAAATATCTTTATGTATCTGCTCTATCTTGTCGCAAACCGCCTTCAGGTCTGCCAGTTCGGTATCCCTGACCCCTTGATTAACCAGCCCCAGCAGGGCATTACTAAGAGTGGCATAATAGCTGTGTGCCCGCCAGTATTCCTTTCCCGTTTTCTTGTTGACCTGACGCCGGTAAAGGATGATGTTCAAGGTATCAGCCCCAACTAGCCAGTTCTGCCCTATCGCCAGTCCTTTTAATGGCTCTACCGCTTGTTGTGGCGTGTTTTGAAACCTCTTGGTAATCATCTGAGTAGTATTCCCTCACTTGCCTTGTTACTGCCGTCCACCACCTCTTTTTTACCCTGTAACTTTAGCCTTAAATCGGGCTGTTTACCACCCAGCGCTACCCCAGCCCTCTCTCTTAATTCATGTATACTAACTTGAACATTAGTATTTATAAGTAGTTTTGTGCCCGTAGCCTCTCAAACAACACAGCTTCGTAACGAAGCTCAGCATACTCTGCCTTGTGCTTCAGTCGGAGGTAGGTATTCCAATGCATTCCCTTGGGTTTTGGAGGAAACGGCTCTGCTAAACTAGTCGAACCACCCAAGCGCCTACGGATATTCTGCTCCACACGTGTTAAACGGCTCTGTTTTAGTTCTCTCTGGGAGTCATAAGCAAGGTCATAGCAATAACGGCAAAGGAAAAGCTTACCTGCCCCATAAAGTTTGGCAACTCTTCGTTGGCAGGGGACGCCACTTCTCACGCCAGGACAGATAAACCAAGGCCGTCTACCACCATAATTGCAGTAAGTCCAGGATAGTAAAACACTCTCAGTCACACTTTCCCACTCGCCGCCGCCAACGCCGCATCTATACTCCAGCACAAGACGGCCCTCTTTTGCACGAATGCCTATATCACCCACATGTTCATCGCCCCGCCACCAGTGAATAGATGACCAACGCCCGGGAGCAAGATAACCCTTGCGATTCAGCCAGTTTACATCAAGGCTCTTATGACCGTCCGTTGTGTCTTTAATGCCAGACCTATAATAACTACCTGACCCGGAACCACCCAATTATAAACCTCCATCTTTTTAACGAAATCATTAGGGAATTATCACCAATTTGCCTTTACTTCACGCCTATCATCGTGCCTGTTTCCATTATGTTTCGATAGCTTATCTATGGAAACGAAGGCTATTCTGCCCCTTGTTTCCATACCTTTCACTTGCTCAACTGAATTAGTCATCTTCTCCTACCCACCGGCACAATTCTTTTCCATTCTTTCCAAGGCTTCAGTGTTCATTCATTGATTATTCAGTGCATCTTTTCCAATTACCCGAAACATTGAATTGACGACTACACCTTGGACATCAGAAATGTTTTCCTCCAAGAACCTGTCCATTTATGACCATTCCACGCCTAGAATGTCACCATTCCGCTTGAAAATGTTGACTTTTATCTATATTTTTTTTGACGATAAATGTGGTATTTCCCTGAATAATCTGGAATCAGCCATACGCCCTCGCTTATCTTCCGGGTCGCATTGATTTGCTCACGTATTCTCCTGAGTATGTCTCTGATAATAGGCTTTCTCCATAATCGGGATGCGATAAATCTGGCGGATTTTGGAGAGTAGCCTGCTTTTCTGGCTGCTGCTGCCCGGGTGTATGGAGGCTCCATAAGACGCAAACAGAATCGTTCCCAACGGAGATGTCTAATGCAAAACCATTCGGGGTCACGGCAAAAAGCCTCAATACTGTTCTGACCTCTTGGTCTGCCTTTCGGATTAGCTGATGGCATTCCTCGATACCAAGTGGGATTACCCCTTCTGTTCACCATTTGACCTTTCAAAACAGCCTGTATTTTAGGGTGTTATGTTCGCAGGGATATAGAATTACCCTTGTTTTACTTTCTAGCTGCTGCTTTTCCCACAGGAACTAGGTTTTGAGCGCTTAAAACACGGTTCTGGTGCAACCTCTCGGCCAGTTTTTTCTTGGCAGAATCAGATAACTTTCTAGGTGCTCTTGGTGGTTTAATCATCTTCTTGGGTAGCTCATATTCCCTGCCACCGAAACCATTATCGTATAGCGGTTTCAAACCCAGCCTTCCTTCTAGGTGTTTCTGCCATGTCTTTTCATAGGTAAAGATATAGGCTATATCCTCACCCTTGGTGAAATTTATGATTGTCTCTTGCTCGTAGTTAGTTAATTTTCGTGGCATAGTAACCCCCTTTCAATTAGACTCCTACGCTGATGGGTATGCAGAAGGGGAAAGACTGTGTTATATTGTGTCTTGGTAATGTTTGCCCATAACCACCCCTCCGGTGACCCGGAAGCCTCCGAGGATGATATCAGCTTGACCAAACGCCTCGCCGACGCAGGTGAGATTATGGGCATAGATGTGCTGGACCATGTTATCATTGGAGACCGGAAATACCTGAGCTTGAAGAGGGAAGGTATGTTCTGATATCTATAAAAAGAAAGGAGTACGTAATGTCGGACGAGTCTAGTTTTGAAAAATTGAGTAATGCTCTTATCGCCGGCGACAAGAGCGGTCTGGAGCAGGGGGTTGCTGATGCTCTGAAAGAGGGTGTCACGCCCTCGGATATAATTGAAAAAGGGATGTCGCCCGGTATGAAAGAGGTGGGCGAACGGTTCGCCCGCTATGAGATATATCTGCCGGAGATGATGATGGCGGCGGAGGCATGGGAAGGCGCGATGCAGATTCTGGAGCCGAAGCTGCTGGAATCAGGAAGCGAGCTGAAGAAAACGGGGCGGGTGGTCATCGGCACGGTGAAGGGGGATATCCACTCCATCGGGAAAAACATTGTCGGGGCGCTGTTAAAGATGAGCGGCTTCGAGGTCTTTGACCTCGGAGTTGATGTTAACGCTTCCGCCTTTGTCACCAAAGCGGAGGAAGTCGGTGCCGATATCATTGCTGCTTCGGCGCTGATGAGCACCACCATCCCGCAGCAAAAGAGCATTATCGAACATCTTGAGGCGCGTGGCGCGCGTGGCAAGTACTGTGTACTGGTCGGCGGCGGCTCGACCAGCCAGGAGTGGGCGGACAATATCGGTGCTGACGGATACGGCAGAACCGCCGGTGATGCGACCACTCTGGCGTTGAAAGCGGTAGCGCAGAAATAGAAAGGAACCGGGTATATGATTAGTTTCGAGACGGTCGTTGAGAGAGCGCTTTCCGGCCCCATCTGCACGGAGCGGGATTTTGAGCTAAGTATCTTCGTGCCCAATTTGCGCAAGGCGGTTGAGAAGTACGGTATTAAATATGACCCGCAGAACCCGGTGCCGGCTGACGACGACCTTGCGGACAGGGTCTGGCAGGCGGGAATAGAATTCCTTATCGAGACCGGGGTCTACTGTGTTGATACCGAACGGCGGATTCTCTTCAGCCGTGAAGAAATAGAGGGTGCGCTGGCATCAGGCCCGCGCGGTCGCGTCTTCGGTGAAGGCCGGGATGCCCGGGTCATGCCCAGGCGTGTTCCCGAAGATACGACATTACCGTGGTGTTCGGTTGGACCGACCTCCTCGCCGCTTTCATCGGAGTTGCACTATCTGAATCTGGTAAAGGCACACGCTGAAAATCCGTTGGGGGATGGGATTACCATACCCTGCCTCACCAATGTAGACGGGCAGACGATTGTTGGCGGCAGTCCTCTGGGGGTAGAGGGCTCCATCAGGGCGGTGCTGCTGACGCGTGAGGGTATGCGCCGCGCCGGACGACCGGGGATGCCCATCGTCAACGGCGTTACCACGGCGGCCAGGGCACAGGAGCACATCGCTGCCAGCCACTTTGGCATTCGTCAGACGGACGCGCTTGAAATCGGTACCATCCACGAGATGAAGGTCGATTTCGACACCATGAACAAGATAGCCTACTCGCTGGCTGCCGGGAACCTGATTTTTGCCGAGCACGGAGTCATACTGGGCGGACTGGCCGGTGGGCCGGCCGGTGTGGCGGTGGTGACGGCCGCCTACAATCCGGTGGATTTGCTGCTTCTGCGAGGCGCCGTACAGCACCCCTTCCCGACCCATTTTGACCTCGGTGTTACCTCGGCACGGGACACCCTCTGGCCGCGCAGCGTGGCCAACCAGGCCGTTACCCGCAACAGCTCCCTGCCGGTGGTGAACGTTGGCTATTCCGCGGCGGGACCGATGACCAAGATGCTCTTCTATGAACACTGCGCCTGGGTTATTGCCTCGGTGGTATCCGGCGGTTCGGTTGAGGTGGGGGCAGCGGCAAGAGGTACCGCTCTTGACTATACCAGTCCGGTGGAGCCTCTCCTGGCCAGTGAGGTAGCTCACGCTGTGGTCGGAATGAGCCGCCGGGAAGCCGATGGCATCGTGAAGGCTCTGCTGGAGAAATATGAATCACAGCTCCGTGACCCTCCCGCCGGACAGAAATACCAGGAATGCTGCGACCCCGTAACCGGAAAGCCGAAACCGGAGTTTCTTGAGCTTTACCGGGAGGTCAGGCGAGAGATGGCTGACCAGTTTGGCATTCGGCTGACCAGTGCCTCGCCTTACATTTGATTTCAATAGTATGGAAAAGTTAATCAGGCAGAGTAGCAATAAAAATGAAGGAGACGAATGATGCTCAGCTTTGATACGGTTGTGGAGAGGGCGTTAACCGGCCCGATTTGCACGGAACGCGACTTTGACCTTGACATTTTCGTGCCCAACCTGCGCAAGGTAATTGAGAAATACGGTATTAAATATGACCCGCAGAACCCGGTGCCCTCTGACGATGACCTGGCTGACCGCGTCTGGGAAGCAGGGATGGAGTTCCTGGTCGAGACCGGCGTATATTGCCTGGATACGGAGAGGCGCATCCTGTTCACGCGGGAGGAGATAGAGGGTGCGCTTGAATCGGCCCCGCGCAATGTGGTTTTCGGGGATGGTAGAGATGCCCGGTTGATGCCGAGACGTGTTCCCGAGGATAAGACGCTTCCCTGGTGCTCCGGCTGCGGAGCCGGGCCGGTCTCCACCGAGTGGAACCTGATTAATGTCGTGAAGGCCTATGCGGAAGACCCGCTGTCCTGCGGTATCACCGCGCCGTGCCTTACCAACCTGGACGGCCGAGACCTGGTGGCCGGAAGGCCCCGGGGTGGGGAAGGCGCCATCAGGACGGTGATTCTGGTACGTGAGGCACTGCGCCGTGCCGGGCGTCCGGGGATGCCTGTGGTCAACGAGGTGGCATCGGCGGTGCGGGCGACGGAGCATATCGCTGGTCATGCCTTCGGCAACCCCAGGACTGATACCTTGGAAATCGGCACCATTCATGAACTGAAAGTTGACTTCGATGCTTTGAACAAAGTGGCTTACTGCCGGGCAGTGGGGAATCTGACTTTCGCCGAAAATGGCGTGATTCTGGGCGGATTTGCCGGTGGTCCGGTGGGGGTGGCGGTAGTATGCGCCGCCTACAATCCGGTGGACATTCTCGTTACACGCGGCGTGGTGCAGCACCCGCTGGCAGTCCCCGTTGAAGGCGGCACGACGTCCAATCGGGAAGTTATCTGGGCCCGGAGCCTGGCGATTCAGGCAGCTACCCGGAACAGCCCGCTGCCCATAGTTGCCCCTGGCTATACCTCGGCCGGACCGATGACCGAAATGTGCTACGATGAATTCACTGCCTGGGTGATGGCGACGGTGGTATCCGGCGGTTCCGTTGAGGTGGGGCCTCCCTCGAGGGGCACCATGGAAGATTACAGCGACCCCCTGGAGAATATTTTCGCCAATGCCATAGCTCATGCGTCCGCGGGCATGAGCCGTAAAGAGGCAAATACGATAGTGGCGAAGCTGATAGGGAATTACGAGAATAAACTGAAAGACCCGCCGCTTGGTAATAAATTGCCGGACTATTTCGACATCGCTTCCGGGAAGCCGAATAAAGAATGCATCGAATTCTACCGGAAGATGAGGCAAAGATTTACCGGGCAGTTCGGAGTGAAGCTGCCCCTCACCTCGCCTTATCTGTGATGTATCCGGTAGAAGCTGAAATCAAATAATGCCCGTTACCGCAATGGCGCAGCGAAGGTCAAAAGTTGCTTCGGGTTCTCCTCGGAAATGGCGCGGATGGTTTCCTCAGACATGCCCTTGGCGCGCATCCAGGGGATGACATTTTCCGGGATATGGGCATAGCCCGGGCCGCCGTAGGCCATTAACCTTGATTTCATGGCCGTGTCCGTGGCGATGAGTATCTGGTTCAGGTAGCCCAGTTCGATGAGCCGGATGATATAATTGACGCGCTGGGCATCATTGGGAATATCGAACACGCCGTAGCGCTTGGGATAGTAGCCCTCCATGGAGAAACAATCGAATTCAAGGTAGCACCCGGCCCTGGCGATTTCCACCATTGTGTCGAAAGTGTAGGCAGTGCGGTCGATATGCTCGATGACCACCCGGCTCATATCGGCACCGGCTTTTTTAACGATGTCAACGATTTGAAGCGGCGACTCGTCAAAGCGGCCGGGGTGGATGGTCAGCCCGGCGCCGGTGGCCTTTTGGGCTTTAACCGACCCCCGCAGTGATTTTATCTCGATATCGTGAAGCGGCCAGGAGTCAGCCCCGATTTCGCCAATTATACCGGCGCAGATGCCATCGGTACCGACCATGATATCATCGATGATTTCCTGGCAAATCTCGTCCTCTGACTTTTTGGCCAGCGCTTCGGCGCAGCCGCAGTCCATGGTGTAATAGCCGGTGCCCATGATGATATTGAGGCCGGTGGTACGGGCAATGCGGGTCATGGCGTGCGGGTCCTGCCCGATGCCCCAGTTGGTAACCTCCACCACGCTCTCCCCTCCGGCGAGCTTAAAGCGCGTGATTTCCTCGATTGCCAGCTCTTCATCATCAAGCAGCAGGTTATCCCGGTTCTCAAAGAGGTGAAACCGAATCCAGCCCGCCATGTCCGGCGTCATCGGTTTTTCGGCTATGGTCCTGGCGGTGACGCTTCCATCCATGAGCTTGAAGCGCACGGTCAGGTCGAGGAGAAGGTGCTCGTGAGGCGTGGTCAATCCCAGTTCATCGCCGTCAATCAGGCCCAGTACCGTTTGCACTTTGCCAGCAAGTTTTTTCTCCATCTTTCCTCCCTCTCTTTAATTAACCCGGTAGCGTTCTATCGTCTCTTCATTCAATTCGATGCCCAATCCTGGCCCCTCCGGCACGTGGACATAACCTTCGGCATCAAGCTCCATTTTTCCCCTGGTCACTTCCCACCGCAGCGGGCTTTCCGCTACGCAGTACTCCAGGAGGAAGGTGCTTTTTCGGGACGCGAGAAAATGAAGGCTGGCGGCAAGATTGATATCGGAACTCCAGTGGTGGTTGACCACCTTCAACCCCCGGTCCTCCACCATATCAGCAATCCGCATCGTCTCGGTGATGCCGTTGCGGACAAGGTCGATCTGTGCGATGTGAATGCCGCCGTGCTCAAGCAGCCCTCTAAAAGCATAACGCCCGGCCTCTCCCTCGCCAGCGGCAATCGGTATCCGCGACACGGTGCTCAACTGTTTGTATCCATCAATGTTGTCCCGGGCGAGAGGTTCTTCCAGCCAGAAAAGATTGTAGTCCTCAAACTGCTGGGCACGCTTGATGGCGGTGGCGGTGTCCCAGCAACAGCCGGCGTCAACCAGCAGGTTGCGGTTATCGCCGATGCCCTGCCTCGCTCCTTCGACAAGCTCCAGGTCGAGCTTTTCACTCTGTCCCATCGGGTGCCAGCCGAACTTGACCGAGGTAAAACCTTTGCCGGCCCATTTTTCGCCTTCTTCTGCGGTCTCCTTTCCGTTGCTGCCGAAAAGGGTGCTGGCATAAGCAGGTATCCTGGTCTGGAACGGGCCGCCGAGGAGCCGGTACACCGGCTGGTTGTAGTATTTGCCGGCAATATCCCAGAGGGCGATGTCAATGCCGCCGATAGTATGGAAGACGACGCCGCCTCGGCCGTAATCAAAGCTGGCCTCATACATCCTGTCGTTGAGATGGCGGATTTCCAGAGGGTTCTCGCCGATGATGACGCTGGCCAGACCGGAGATAGGACTGTTAGCCGGTGGAGCGTTAACCGTAGCCCTGACCACCGTGGGGCAGGAATCAACCTCACCGATGCCGACGATGCCCTCGTCGGTATGGACTTTTATAACCAGTGTCTGACGGACGGTTAGGCGCGCCCCGGCATATGAGTCGGGAAGGCGCAGTTCAATGGTTTCAACGCCGGTGATTTTCATGATGATTCTGCCCCTTTTCTACAACAGTCCGGCGTACTGCAGCGCTTTCTTAATCTCGGCTTTTTCCGCGTTGCCCTGCGGTACTATGGGGCTGCGGGCGGGGCCGGCCGGTCTGCCGAGCATGGTGACCGCTTCTTTCACGGGAGCGGGGAAATTCTGGGCGACACTTATGGCGCGGGAAATGGGCAGCAGCTTGAAAAAGATATCCAGCGCTTTCTGGTCCTCTTTTTGCTGGACAGCCTGAAAAAGGTCGACCACCATGCGCGGTGCGATGTTGGCCAGTGCCAGTATGGCGCCGTGGCAGCCGAGGGCAAAGCAGGGCAGGGCGATATCGTCGCCGCCGGTCAGAATCGCCATTTTATCGCCGACCCGGCGCAGCACCTCGGCGAAATAGCTCAGGTCGCTGCTGCTGTCCTTCAAAGCCACGATATTATCGATATCGGCCAGCTTCTCCAGCGTCTCGGGCGCAATCTCGACCTGGGTGTGCGGCGGAATGTTATAGAGGCAGATGGGGATGTCCACCGCCTCCGCGATGGAGACATAGTGTTTATACAGGCCGTCCTGATTGGGTATCTCGTAAAACGGGGTGACAATCATCACCGAATCGGCGCCGGCGCTTATGGCTTCTTTTGAGCGTTCGATAACCTCTCTGGTGCCCGGGGCGCCAGTACCGGCCATGACTGGAACCCGACTATCCGCTGCCTTTACCGTTGCCTCGATTACCTGCACACACTCCTGACGTGTCAGAACGGCAACCTCACCGGTGCTGCCCAGGCACATTATCTGGATGACGCCGTTTTTAATCAGGAAGTCCACGTTCTTCTTCAGCCCGTCGAGGTCCAGATCACCGCTTCCGGTGAAAGGGGTCAGCATTGCCGGGATAACTCCGTTAAAGCTCATCTTGGTTGTCATAGTCTCACCTCCAGTATAAAAGTAAGACTATTATAGCATTTCTGTTAATTTTACGCACTGTTCGACTGTTATTCGGAACGAGGCGTGTTATATAATATACGGATACCGGAAAGGGGGGTTTCATAGATGCCAGATGTTACAGTGAACGGTGTGCGAATACATTATGAAGAGCGGGGTTCAGGAACGGCCATGGTCTGGGCGCATGGGCTGGGGGGAAGCTGGCATGGCTGGGAGAAGGTGATTAACTTTTTCCAGGACCGCTATCGGGTGGTCGCCTACGATGCCAGGGGACACGGCAGTTCGGAAAAACCCGACCGACCGGAAGCATACTCGCAGGATATCATGGTGGAGGATATGCGTGGCATAATGGATGCGCTTGACATAAATAAAGCCATCGTCGGTGGGCACTCAATGGGGGCAAACGTGGCGCTGAATTTTGCTCTGAGCTATCCAGAACGGTGTGCTGGGCTTATTCCCGTGGGCATAGGTTCCGGCTCGTCGGACCGCGAGTGGTGGTGGGAATGGTGGGGTAAGCTGGCCGACGTCGCTGACCGGGAAGGCATGGAAGCCTTTCTTGAGGAAATGAAGAAACTGCCGGCATGGGGCAGCGCGTTCAGCGACCCGGTGCTGGCGGAACAGATAACCGGGGCTGTGCTCAGCAACGCACCAAAGGCAATTGCCGCCGTTATCCGGGGAGTGCAGCGAGAGCGCCCCAGCATCTTCGAACTGGCGCCCAAGCTGGAAAAGCTGTCGGTGGAAACCCTGGTGGTGATGAGCGATGGCGATGCGCCGGTGGTGGAATGCTCCCGTTTCCTGGCGGAGCATATTCCTCAGGCGACACTGGCAACCATCCCGGCCAGAAGCCACTGGACCTTCGATGAGTCACCGGAACAGTTTCTACAGGCGGTAGACCGATTTGTAAAAACCCTCCGGAAAGAAAAATAATAACCGGACATTGACGTTTTGAGGTGGTTTTATGATATACCGAAAGCTGGGTAGAACTGGCATTGACGTTGGGATTGTGGGGCTGGGGGCGGAGTACCTTGAACATGAACCGGCAAACACGGTCACTTCCGTGGTTCATCGCGCGATGGATGGCGGTGTGAACTATATCGACCTTTTTATGGCCTCGCCCGGCGTGCGGGACAATTTTGGCAAGGCTCTGCGGAACAGGAGGCAAAAGGTGATGATTGCCGGGCACCTGGGGGCGGTCATGCGCGGCGGCCAGTATTGCCGGTCCCGAGACAGGGTTGAGAGCCTGGCTTATTACGAAGACCTGCTTCGTAGGCTTAAAACCGACTACATTGACGTGCTCATGCTCCATTTTGTGGAAACCCCAAGTGATTACGAGAAGATGTTTAATCCCGGCGGGCTGCTGGACCTGGCATTGAAAATAAAAAAACAGGGTAAAGCCCGCTTCATCGGCATTAGCGGCCACGATGTGCCTATCTCCCTGAAGGCGGTGAACAGCGGCTACATCGATGTGCTGATGTTCCCCATAAATCCGGCCTTTGACACCCTGCCCGAAGAGGTGGTGCCCGACGTACCATTGAAGGAAATTCTGGACCATCAGGCGCCTTCCGTGGCCGATGAGGTGGTGCCGGCGCGCAAAGCGCTTTACCATGCCTGTGCGGTACAGAATGTTGCCCTCGTAGCGATGAAGCCTTATGCCGCCGGGGTGCTGTTCCGGGAAAACCCGAGTTCCATTGTGCTGACACCTGTCCAGTGCCTGAGCTACGCCCTTTCTCAGCCGGCAGTCAGCACCGTGGTGCCGGGTTGCAAGAATGTGGCCGAAGTGCGAGCGGCTCTTTCCTTCCTGGAAGCATCAGACGAAGAGAAAGACTTCAGCGCCATTCACAGCAATCCCATGTGGAAATTGAAGGGAAACTGCATGTACTGCAACCACTGTCTGCCCTGCCCGGTCAGCATTGATATCGGGACGCTGACGAAAATTGCGGATACCGCCGGCTTCGCTATGAGTGATGCGGTGACGGCTGCCTATGAAGCTCTGCCGGTGAAAGCCTCTGCCTGCACGGAGTGTGGAAGCTGTACAGAAAAGTGCCCCTTTGGCGTTGACGTGATTGCCAATATGCATCGGGCGGTGGAAGTATTCGGGGAATAAAGACCTATCAGGTTTGTAAAAGACGTTATTAGCTAGGTCAGGTCTTTCAGGTACTTTTTGAAGAAGCGGTGCGCCAGCGAGAGCACGATGCTGCTGGTCAGTACGGCCACCATAACGCTGACGGAAAAGCCGGTGATGGCAACCCCGAGCGCTGTACCTCCTGCGGGAGGATGCTCGAAATCGAGGGCCACCATGAGAAAGACAGTCGTGCCGACGGCCAGTGAATAGATGATAATTGCGGTGAGAGCGGTCGGGTGCGGGATAAAAGCGAAGGCGGAACCGCAGATGAGGCCGACGATGTGTCCGCCGATTACCCGTCGCGGTGTGGCGGTGATGTTGCGGGGCATGGCGAAAACAATAAAGGCGGTGGCGCCGATGGACGCAATGACCACCACATGCTCCAGGTTCAGCAAGAGAAGAATAATAAAGATGACCACCGTGGCCAGTAGACTCTGATAGATGTAGTTGAACCAGAGTCGGCTGAAGCCACGGCGTATGCGGTGCAATCTGCGTCGTGCCGAATCCAGGAAACTGAAATGCATATATCCACTTGCCTCGCTTCAGGTCTAGATTATAATACCTCATGAATGTTCCTGTATGCCACTTTGTGGCCGGCCCGGCAATACCCCGGGCAATCTGAAGTAGGCAGAGGTAAGACTTATATGATACACTGATTAATTGTTATCCGGTTGTTAAATTATTAGTTCTAAACCAGGAGGTATGAATGACCAAGCGAGTTTGCGTCGTGAAAGGGGACGATGCAGCCCCAGAAGTGGTTGTGCCCACAGTTCAGATTCTGGAAGGGATGAACCTTGACATCGAATTTATACGGGTAGAGACTGGCGATGAAGCCCTGGCCAGATATGGCTCCAGCTTTCCGGAATCGGCGAAAAAGACGCTTGATGAAGCTAACTATGCTATTATGGGTTCCACCCGTGATATAAGGGGTGTACACGGTTATCTGAGATGGGGTAAAAGGTGCTTCGCCAATGTCCGCCCCACGAAATACGTGTCCGGCCTGCGCAGTCCTCTAAAAAACCCAGAAGGCATCGATTTTATTATCCTGCGGGAGAACATAGAGGGGCTCTATCCCGGCTGGGAAGGCGATATCGCGCAGCTGGCACCATTGAAGCTGAAGAGCGACATGCTGGACGTGATGCTGGATACGGCACCGAAAGGCAAGTTTGCTGTTAAGGTATATACGGAAGCGATAACTAGGGAAACATGTCAGGTCGCCTGCGAGTTGGCCATGAAGCGAAAGGCTAAAGGTGGCAGGGGAATAGTAACCGTGTCCAGCAAGTACAATGTGCTGACGCAGGTGGACGAGATGTTCCGCCGAATAGCTGAGGAGACGGTCAGGCAGTACCCCGAGCTTACCTTCAATCAACTGATAATCGATAACTGCGCCCAGCAGCTGGTAATAAACCCGCAGCAGTTTGATGTGCTGATTATGGGCAATCAGCATGGCGACATCCTGGCCGACGAAGCTTCGGCGCTTATTGGCGGGCTGGGGATGACGCCGAATGCCTGTTTGGGCAAGGAGTTCGCCTACTTCGGGTCCGTGCACGGCACGGCGCCAGATATCGCCGGGCAGAACATCATCAACCCAACCGCCATGCTTCTCGCCGGCGCCATGCTTCTGGAGCATCTCGGCTACGAAGAAGAGGCATCCGGGCTGGAAGCAGCGGTATATAAGGTCTATCAGGACGGGAAATATCTCACCCGCGACCAGGGTGGAAACGCCTCCACCACCCAGTTCGGCGAAGCGGTCAGAGCCAATCTTTAAATAAAGCTTGAAGCGGTATTTTAGATGAAACGAATCATCTATGTTCTCCTTATCGTGATAACGCTGTCCAGCCTGCTGCTGGCGGGCTGCCAGGGCGTCCAGGGAACGGCGCTGAACCTTTACGGCATCGACCCCATTACCCTCGATCCGGCGGTCTCCGGCGAGATGATTTCGCATGAATATATCCAGCAGATTTACAATGGCCTGGTGCGCCTTGACGAGAACCTTGAGCCGTCCCCGGATATCGCCGAACGCTGGGAAGTGAGCGCTGACGGGCGCACTTATACTTTCTATCTGCGTAAAGATGTCAGGTTTCAGGATGGCCGGGAGGTCACCGCCAGCGACTGCAAGTATTCTCTGGAACGTGCCTGTCGTCCGGCCACGAGGTCACTGACGGCGGCTACCTATCTGGGAGACATTGTCGGCGTAAGTGAGGTGATAGCCGGTCAAAGGGAAGAAATAAGCGGCGTCAGCGTCGTTGATGACCACACGCTACAGATAACCATCGATGCTCCCAAGTCCTATTTCCTGGCTAAAATGACCTACCCGGTGGCGTTTGTGGTGGACAGAAACGAAGCGGAGGCGGGTGGTGAGTGGTGGCGTGAGCCCAACGGCACCGGCCCATTCCGCTTGCAGAGCTGGGAGGAGGAAAGCCGACTAGTTCTGGAAAAGAACGACCGCTATCACGGTGAGAAAGCCGGGGTTGGTACGGTGGTCTTCCATCTGTGGGGCGGCGTGCCGATGAACATGTATGAAACCGGAGAAATAGATGCCACTGATGTTAGTATCAACTACATTGACAAGGTCGCCGACCCGGCCGGCAATTTTTACCGGGAACTGGAAATTGTGCCTGAACTGAGCTTCAGCTACATTGGCTTCAACCACACCCGTCCGCCGTTCAATGATGCCAAGCTGAGGCAGGCCTTCAGCATGGCCCTGGATAAAGACAAGATGGTCTCGCTGGCCTTCAAGGATATGATGGAGCGGGCCGATGGCGTCCTGCCACCGGGCATTCCCGGTTTCAATAAGAACCTGAAGGGCCTGGATTTTGATGTGGCGGCGGCGAAAAACCTGATTGCCGATTCCATGTACGGCAGCGTGGAAAACCTGCCTCCAATTATCATCACCACAATGGGCTGGGGAGGGCTTATTTCGAATAGCCTGGAAGCGATTGTCCACGAATGGCGGCAGAACCTCGGCGTGGAAGTTACCGTCAGGCAGCTGGAGCCGGAGCAGTTCCTCTATAACCTGAAGCAAGAAAAGGACGAGATGTATCTTTTAGGCTGGGTGGCCGACTATCCCCACCCCCAGGACTTCCTTGAACTTCTTTTCCGCACCGGCGAGGAGAATAATGCCGGAGAGTACAGCAACCCGGCGGTGGACGACATTCTGGACCGGGCAGGGGTAGAACTGGACTATGAAACCAGCCTGGCGCTTTACCAGGAAGCCGAGCAGATGCTGGTTGACGATGCCGCCTGTGTCCCGCTGTGGTTTCCCAGGAACTACTTTCTGGTTAAACCCTATGTCAGCGGCTATGAACTGACGCCGATGGGCTATGCCGACCTGAGCCGGGTATCTATCGAGCGCGACTGAGCAGCGACCTTATCTCCCGGGCACTTAGCTCGCGTGTCCTGCCCTCAGGAAGGGTGCCCAGGTTCAGATTGCCGAAACGGACTCGCTTCAACGCCAGCACCCGGTACTCCAGGTGGGCGAACATGCAGCGCACCTGCCGTTTCCGGCCCTCGTGGATGGTAAGGCTGTAGTTGAAGGGTTCGGCGGTTATTTCCCTGACTCTGGCCGGGCTTGTTTTGCCGTCGTCAAGCTCAACCCCCTGTTCCAGTCGCCGTTTTTCCTCTGACTTTAATTTGCCCTCGACCTGTACCAGGTACTCTCTTTCGTGCTCGTAGCGGGGGTGGGTCAGGCGGTAGGCAAGGTTGCCGTCGTTGGTGAGCAGCAGCAGGCCGGTGCTGTCTTTGTCCAGCCGCCCCACCGGGTAGAGCCTGAGGCGGCGGTAATTCTCCGGCAGGATATCCGTGACTTTCTCCCGACCCCGCTCGTCGCTGAGGGTAGAGATGTAGCCGGCGGGCTTGTGCAGCATCAGGGTTATCGTCCGCTCGGGCTTGAGGTTGAGTTTCCTGCCGTCCAGAGCGATTTTGTCTTTTTGGGTATCCACCGGGTGGCGGAAGTCGGTGGTTACCTGGCCGTTGACGGTGACGCGCTCATACTTTATGGCGTCGGCCATCCTGCGGCGGGAGCCGAGGCCGGCGGCGGTTAAAGCTTTGAGCAGTGGTTCTGGTTTCATATCAAGTCTATAAAAACAGTATACTATAGCGTGTTATTAAGTTAAAAGTGGTGTTTCTTATTCCCTTGCTAAATTCCTGGTTTGTGCGTAAAATACCGTTTTTGATTTCCCTGTTATTTCCCATAAGTTAGCAAAATGTAACGATTCAATAAATGTTTCATGAATTGACATAAAACAATACATTTGGTATATTCCTTATGAGGCTGAATACCATGCCAAAAAAATTGTAATAATCGGGATGAGCTTACCCCCTGATGAGCTAGAATTCAAATCAATGCGATTGCAAACCTCACTGCTGGATTATGATATTTCAGTTTTCAACCCAGATATCAGTTCATTCTACGGAGTTGGTTATGAACATTATCAAGGTAAACCTGCTTTGAATGACACGAATTCATTCAAATTGCAGGAGCAATTAGCTCATTGGCGACGAGAGGTTCTAGGAGCTGTTAAAGCTGGTAAGACCGTTGTCCTTTTGCTAAATGAACTTCAGGAGGTCTATGTAGCCACTGGACAGAAGACATATTCAGGAACAGGACGGAATAGGCAGACAACACGACACGTTACCAATATCACAAACTATTCATTAATCCCAGGGGGAATAGACGTTGTCAACTCTAGAGGTACATCGATGAAATTAATTGGTCAAGATAATGCTCTTACTAATTATTGGGCTGAGTTGGAAACCTTATCGGAATTTCGCGTTTTGGTCAGTGGTGAAGGAATAAGACCTTTAATTGTCACCAAAACTGGAGATAAGGCAGCAGGTGCTTATCTTAAATATAAAGATGCACGGGGCACACTAGTGTTACTTCCTTATATTGATTTCGACCGTAAACACTTCACTCGTACAACAAGAAATGGTAACGAACTTTGGACTGACAAGGCATTTCAAGTAAGTAAGCAGTTTATATCAGCTATTGTCGGCGTAGATAACTTTTTTATCCAAGGTGGAGAATATTCGCCTTTACCAGATTGGGTAACACATGATAGATTCGCCTTAGCCGAGGAGCAAAATATCAGGAGCGAACTCCTTACTTTAGAAACAAAGATTGTTTCAATCCAAAAAGAAAAGGAAAAGCTTCAGCAAACTCTGGTCACTGAAACTGAAATCAAAGGATTGTTATATGAGAAGGGCAAACCTCTTGAAGCTGCTATTCTAATAACCCGAAGGGCAGAGTTCCACGGGCTTGCCCGTGGGTGAATGTAGCGATGGTGATATGAGGTGGTAGAATAGATGCGTGGAAATCAGGTTATCTGGGCATGCATCATATCGGACGGAGTATCATATAGTC
>JAUWLN010000183.1 GCA_030613665.1 Dehalococcoidia bacterium | reverse complement strand
ACATCATCTACAAGGAAGTCAGGGTCTTCGGCAGCACCGGACGGATGATGTGGGATACTTGGTATGAAATGCAGAACCTTATGGACTCGGGGAAATTCGACCCGATGCCGGTAATAACCCATCGCATGCCGCTGGCTGACTTTGCCAAAGGAATTGAAATGGCCGCGGGTGGTAAGGCGGGCAAAATTATTCTGTATCCCTAACTTGAGAGGACAGATATCAGTGACGACACGGAAGCTGGGCATCGTGGCTGATGACCTTACCGGCGCCATGGATAGCAGCAGCTATTTTGCCAGCCTGGGATTCAGCACGGTGGTGGTCCTTGACCCGAATTATTCCTGCGACGCGGCGATATTGGTCACAACTACCAACAGTCGCGCTGAAGACCCGGAGGTTGCCTGTGAGCAGGTACGCCGGGCGATGCACGGTATGGCGGGCAGGGTGGTATACAAAAAAATAGACTCCACCCTCAGGGGTAATATCGGCGAAGAACTCCAGGTAATTGCTGAGGCAATAGCCAGTGAGAAAACGGTGGTGGCACCGGCCTTTCCGGCAGTGGGGCGGACGACAATGGACGGAGTCCTGCTGGTCAACGGGGTGCCGGTGGCGGAGACCCAGTTTGCCAGCGACCCGATATCGCCGGTAAAGGAATCGAGCATACCCCGCCTGCTTGAGCAGTCCATGGATTGCGCGGTTGGCCGCGTTTCGATTGAGGAAATTGAATCCGGGCCGGAAGCACTGAAACAGGCCATCGACGATAAGCCGGAAAGTACGGTGGTCTGTGATGTGACGGAGCCGTCACATCTTAATGGGATTGCCCGCGCCGCTGCGCTGGCGGAAGGACGCTGGCTGCTCTGCGGGTCTGGCGGCCTGGCGCGGGAACTGCATGTGCTCCTCGCCGGTGTTCCCGGGGCGGGAGGGATACAGCCGAAAAAACAACCGGCCGGGCCGGCGCTGGTGGTGGTTGGCACACGCAACCAGGTAGCTGCCAGCCAGTTGAACAGAGCACATAATGAGGTGGGCATTCCGGTATTGCACCTGGAAACGGAAAAATTAAATACCGAGGAAATCCTCTCGGGCAAACCTGAGAGCGTATTAAAAAAAGCTGACGCCTTGATAGATAAAGGTAAAGGGATAGCCATAACATCGACCTTTTCACAGTATGTACCTGGCCTGAAACAGGCAATGCCCGCGGTTATGGCTGAGGTTGTAGCCGGCGTTCTGGCGTCGCATGAATTTGCCGGTCTATTTTTGTCAGGAGGGGATATTGCCCTGGAGGTCTGCCGGCGGATGCAGGTATCAGCTATTCAGGTTAACGGTGAGATTGAACCCGGTGTGCCGGCGGGAGAGCTGATTGGCGGGCGGTATCAGGGGAAGAGGGTGGTTACCAAGGCAGGCGGTTTCGGTACGGAAGAGGCGTTGGTGAAATCAATAACATATCTGGAAAGAGGTAATGTGACATGAGCGAACAAGAAAAAGCGTTGCTGGCCATCACTATGGGTGATGCGGCTGGCTCCGGGCCGGAGATAATAACCAAGGCACTGGCCGAGCCGGAGGTAAGGAAACTGTGCCGACCGGTGGTCATCGGGGATGCGGCGGCTATGAAAGAAGCCTTTGCTTTTACCAGAGCTCCCGGCGAGGTGAGGGCAATCGAAAGACTGGCTGATGCCCGATTTCAGGACGGCATTGTAGAGGTCATCGATTTACATAATATTGAGCTCGACAAGCTGACCAGAGGGAGAGTAGACCCGATGGCCGGGAAGGCGGCCTATGAGTATATCAAACTGGGGACAGAGATGGTACTGGCCGGGGAAGCTGATGCCATCGTCACCTCGGCGATAAACAAAGAAGCGTTGAACAAGGCCGGGTATCACTATGACGGACATACTCAGCTGCTGGCCGAACTCTGCGGTGTGAAAGACGTTGCCATGATGCTGGTCACGGGCAAACTGCGCGTCAGCCACGTATCGACCCATGTTTCATTAAGTGACGCCATCGAACGGACGCGGCCGCCCCGGATACTCACCGTGTTCAAACTCACTGAAGAGGCGGTCAAACAGATGGGCATCGCTGAACCCAAAATCGCTGTCGCCGGCCTGAACCCCCATTCCGGAGAGGGTGGCCTCTTCGGAGACGAGGAGATTAAATACATCACGCCGGCCATTGAGGAGGCAAAAAGCCGGGGGATGAACGTCGTCGGGCCGCTGCCGCCGGATTCGGTGTTCCTGCGTGCCTATGAAGGACAGTTTGACGCTGCCGTTGCTATGTACCACGACCAGGGGCACATTGCCGTTAAGATGCTGGGCATAACTTTCGGGGTCAATGTTACTCTGGGGCTGCCCATTATCCGTACATCGGTGGACCACGGCACCAATTTTGGCAAGGCGGGGAAGGGCACCGCCGACCCGACCAGCCTCGTCGAAGCCATCAAACTGGCCAGCGTGATGATACAGAACCGCAAGCGCCCTGCCAGATAAGAGCAGCCTTTTTATCCAGACGGGAGACGGAGTGCAATGGTTAATAAAGATAAACCGCTTATTGCTGTAACCCTGGGTGATATCACGGGCATCGGCCCCGAGATACTGGTCAAAGTTATCGTTGAGGGGCCACCGGAGGACTGCCACCTGCTGGCGGTGGGAGACGCCTCGGTTCTGCGGTCCAGCTTCGATGCGCTGGGGGCGAAGGTTGACCTGCCGGTTTTTAGCAATATTGACGAAGCGGCAGCGAGCGATGCTCCCGTTATGGCACTGGATTTGGCCCAGGGAGGCGGCGAGCTGCGGGCGCTGGCCCGCCCTCATCCCGAGGCCGGGCGGATGGCCGCCGAAGCACTGATACAATCGGCAAAATGGGCCAAAGAAGGCAGGGTGGATGGAGTGGTTTTCGGGCCCCTCGTCA
>JAUWLN010000152.1 GCA_030613665.1 Dehalococcoidia bacterium | reverse complement strand
AGTGCTTCACCTTTTCCTGTACCAGGGGCATTCGGGTCTGCCCGCCGACGCGGATGCCCTCGTTGACCTGAGACGTGGTCTTGCCGGCGTCTTCCATTGCCTGGGTGCACGGTCTCAGGGTTTTCTCGACAAGGTCCATAACCAGCTGCTCCAGCTTGGCCCGCGTGAGCGTATAGTTCAGGTGTTTCGGGCCGCTGGCGTCTGCGGTAACGAAGGGCAGGTTGATTTCTGTCTGCTGGACGGTGGAGAGCTCAACTTTCGCCCTCTCGGCAGCCTCCTTCAGGCGCTGCAATGCCATCTTGTCCTGTTTGAGGTCGATTCCCTGGTCGCGCTTGAACTCGTCACTGAGCCAGTCCATAACGCGCTGGTCGAAATCATCGCCCCCGAGGTGGGTATCCCCGGCGGTTGATTTGACCTGGAAAGTCCCCTCGCCGATTTCGAGGATTGAGATGTCAAAGGTGCCGCCGCCCAGGTCATAGACGGCAATCGTCTCCTCTCCCTTCTTGTCAAGACCGTAGGCCAGAGACGCCGCCGTGGGCTCGTTTATAATGCGCAGCACGGTCAGTCCGGCGATGGTGCCGGCATCCTTGGTAGCCTGTCGTTGCGCGTCGTTAAAGTAGGCGGGGACGGTGATAACGGCATCGGTCACCTGTTCGCCAAGGTAGGCCTCGGCGTCCGCCTTTATTTTCTGCAGAATCATGGCGGAAATCTCTTCGGGCCGGTACTCCTTGTCTCCCATCTTCACCGTGGCTTCGTTGTTCTTGCCTTTAGTTACCGAGTAGGTCTTGCGCTTGGCGTCCTCTTCCACGGGTAGCTCGCGCCCGATGGGCTCTCCCCACTTACGCCCCATAAATCGCTTTATGCTGTAAATGGTATTATCCGGGTTGACGATAGCCTGGCGCCTGGCGATCTGTCCGACCAGACGTTCTCCGGTCTTGCTTACGGCCACTACCGATGGGATAAGGTTGCCGCCCTCGGCCGATGGTATGACCACCGGCTCGCCGCCCTGCATCACCGCCACTTCGCTCATCGTTGTTCCAAGGTCAATGCCAACAGCTCTTCCCATATTATTCATCCTCCTTATCCATGTCTTCTCCATTGCCCACCACGACCATGGTTGGGCGGACAACTTTGTCATGCAATTGGTAACCCCTGCGTATTTCCTCTATAATGATTCCTTCCCTGCCTTTCTCTTGCCTCACCGCTTCGTGAAGGTTGGGGTCAAATGGTTTCCCCAGCGCTTCAATCTGGGTAAACCCCTGTGCTTCCAGCACGGCGCTGAACTTGCGATAAATGAGCTTGACGCCGTCTATCCAGGCGGCGCCGGACAGCTTTGCCGGCACGTGCTCGAGTGCTCTCTCCAGGTCATCCAGGACAGGTAATAGCTCGAGCAAGAGGCCGGCATTGACAAATCTTGTGAGTTCCTCTCTCTCCTGCTCGCTGCGCCGCTTGAAATTTGCGAAGTCGGCCTGCTCACGCTGCCAGCCGGCCAGGTTGGCTTCCGCCTTTGTCAGTTCTTCGGCCAGCGCCTGCCGCAGGCTTTCCATATCCTCGCTTTCAACGAGCTCTGGTGCCGTATCCATGCTCGGTTTTTCTTCTGCTTCCGATGACATCATAATCTATCTTACTTTATTCCTTGAAGTTCGCCTATGACTTAAGTCACGAAATCGCCGGACGGCTTTAGTAGAGTCCGGACATCAAATCGCTCAATATCTTGGACAGATAATTAACAGAGGGAATGGCATGTGCGTAAGACATTCGGGTGGGGCCAAGAACGCTGACCGTGCCCGCCGCCTCGTTGGAGATACCGTACTTGCCGGTCACGATGCTGTAGCTGTGAAAGGTTTCGTCCTCGTTTTCCCTGCCAATGGTAACGGTAACTTTCTGGCTTTCCAGCTCTTTCGGAATGATTGTCTTGATAAGGCGGCGCTTTTCCACCAGTTCCATGAGCCCGCGCATTCTATCGCTGCGTGTGAACTCGGGCTGACCGAGCATGAAATGAAATCCATCCAGATAAGGGTCTTCATATTCTTGCTCATCATCTTCCTGCATCATACGGCTTAAAACGTCCTTTATTTGTTCCTCAGTCGGGGAAAACTCGGTTTCCTTTTCCATGATTTGTTTCCGGTTCAGCCCTGAGAACGCGGCATTGAATTTATTGGATATGATGGCTAGGTTTGACTGCGGAACGGTCTCGTCAAAGGTAATTAATTGCTCCTTAACCCTGGCGCCGTGAATGACAAGAACCATAAGCACCGTGGTGTCCTGCAGGGACAGCAGCTCCATGTGCTTGAACCGACAGCCCGCCGGTCGGGGAGTGGTGATGACTGCCATGTTCTGTGCCTGCTGGGCCAGAAGGGTGGCCGCTAGGCTCAACCACTTCTCCAGGTCCCGTTCAACCTGGTGAAAGAGGTGGCTGAATAACCGCTGCTCCGATTCAGAAAGCGAGATATCTTTGAGCGATTCCACATGGAAGCGGTAGCCTTTATCCGAAGGCACGCTGCCGGCGGAGTGATGGGCGCGGATTATGTACCCCTCGTTTTCCAGGCGCGACATCTCGTTGCGGATGGTGGCGGAGCTCACTCCCAGCGCTGGTTCTTGGGCAATGCTCTGGGAAGGTACCGGCACTGCCTGGTCAATATACTTTGACACAATCAGGTTCAGTATGGTTTCCGAGCGCGGCGATATCATTTTTAACTCCGATTAGCACTCTAAGCTCGAGAGTGCTAATTATCTATAATTTAGCATTTTACCCTTAAATTGTCAAGTTTAACGGGCAGACATCGCGATGGTTTCTTCCTTGACCCTGAAGCCTGCCTGTGATATATTTGGCAGGATGGATATTAACTGGTTGGGCCATTCGTGTTTTCGCCTCAGAGGCAAACAGGCTGCCATAGTCACCGACCCCTTTCCGCCGGATTTAGGCTACACACTCGGTAAGCCGACAGCCGACATTGTCACGATAAGTCATCAGCATCATTCTCATTCTTATGATGAGGGCATAGGTGGCGAGCCAAAGATAATCGCCGGTCCCGGAGAATATGAAATTAAAGGTGTCCTGATAATTGGCATTGCCACCTTTCATGATGCTGATGGAGGGAAAGCAAAGGGGAAAAATACTGTCTACCTGATAGAGATTGACGGGATCACGGTATGTCACCTCGGAGACCTGGGCCATGTGCTCACCGCGGAGCAGGTGGAGGAAATTGATGATGTGGACGTGCTTCTTCTTCCAGTTGGTGGAGGCGCCACCATTAACGCTTCCACGGCAACTGAGGTGCTGCGCCAGATTGAGCCCAGAGTGGTTATCCCCATGCACTACAAAACGCCGGTACTTAAACGCGAACTGGGACCGGTGGACAGCTTTCTTAAAGAGATGGGAAGAGAGCAGCCAGCCTCCCAGCCGAAGCTTTCCCTCAACCCTTCAACCCTCCCCCTGAGCACACAGGTATTTCTGCTTGATTACTGAAAAGAGACTTGAACCTGTCGGGGCAAACAAAATCTTGACTATTCCGGTATTGTATCGGATAAATCCTTGAGTTTATCTAAGGCTTCTTTAGTGCCCATCTTTCCGGCTTGTAATTCTTCGCAGACTTTTTCAATCTGACCAAGGCTATAGATAATTTGCTTTTCTTTTTCGGCCTCTTGCCGCAACATTTTTTCCGCTTCCCTGCCCTGCTCCCTGGCCAGTTTCTCCGCATCTGCTTTGGCTAGCTTCTCCTCTTCCTGGGCTTTCTTCGCTTCTTCGGCGTCACGTTTTGCCTTTTCCCTGGCCTCGCGCTCCGTCTCTATTCTGGCTTTTCTTTCTGCTTCCTCGGCTTGTTTCCTGGCCAGTAACTGTGCCCGCCAGTACTGGATAATGACAGTACTGACAGTAGTCCCCACTATCGGTTGTTTTTTGGCCACAGTTAGAGCATCTTGCCATATATGACCTCGTCA
>JAUWLN010000069.1 GCA_030613665.1 Dehalococcoidia bacterium | reverse complement strand
CCGCCACGGCTCCCACCCCAGCCGCCACGCCGGCGGAAAAAAACCAGGCCCCCCCGGTAGAACCCCCCGATGGGGCGGCCGAAGAGAAAGCCGGGGGAAAACCGGCGAAGGCGACCGTTAAACGAAGCCGAAAAAAGAAATCGACCAGCGACACTGCCACTGAGGCAGAAGCTGTCAATGTAACCGGAGACGAGGAAAAAGATGCTACAACCAAAACGGGTTAAATATCGCAAATCACATAAAGGACACCGCAGAGGCAGTGCCCATTCAGCCAATACCACAACTTTCGGTGATTATGGCATGCAGGCACTGGAATCGGCCTGGGTAACGGCAGAGCAGATTGAGGCCGCGCGGCGCGCCATTACCCGTTATATCCGCCGTGGCGGCAAGGTCTGGATACGCGTTTTCCCGGATAAGCCGGTCACCAAGAAGCCGGCGGAGACCCGCATGGGAAGCGGCAAGGGCAGTCCCGACCACTGGGTAGCCGTGGTTAAACCGGGGAGAATGATGTTTGAGATGGCAGGCGTTGACGAAGAAACCGCCAAAGAAGCGATGCGCCTGGCTTCACACAAGCTCCCGATTGCCACCAAGTTCGTGGCGCGGGAGACGGTTACCGCTCAGCAGCAATGACAGTATAAAGGAATTGGACAATGGTCAGGGTTGGTGAATTCAGAGCACTAGGCACGGAAGACCTGAAAAAGCAGCTGGAAGACTCAAAGCAGGAGTTGCTTAACCTGCGTTTCCGGGTGGCCACGAGGCAGCAGGTGAATCACCGCGAGCTGCCGATGGTGAAAAAGCGGATTGCCCGGATTAGAACCATACTGAGAGAAAGAGAACTGGAGATAAGATAACGCCATGGAAGAGAAGCGTAAAACCCTGATTGGACGCGTAATCAACAATCGTATGGATAAGACGGTGGTGGTCTCCGTTAACAAGCTCAAGCGCTTCCCGAAGTACCGAAAGACCATAACCTGGGCGACCAAATACAAGGCTCATGATGAAAAAAACGAGTGCCGGATAGGGGACAGGGTCAGGATTGTGGAGACCCGGCCGCTCTCCCGACAAAAGCACTGGCGCGTCGCCGAGATAATCACCAAGGGAGAGGTCGCCGAGATTCTACCACAGGAGATATCATAACCAACGGGGTTTAATATTATGATTCAGTCTTACACCAGATTAAGAGCCGCAGACAATACCGGAGCCCGGGAAATAATGTGCATCAATGTGCTCGGTGGCACGAGAAAGAGGTACGCCCGGGTTGGCGATATCATCGTCGCCTCGGTGAAAAAAGCTATTCCCAATGCCGCCACGAAAAAGGGCGAAGTGGTGCGGGCAGTGATAGTACGTACCGCCCAACCCTACCGGCGCCCTGATGGCTCATATATCAGGTTCGATGAAAATGCCGCGGTAATACTGACCGACAAAAACAATCCGCGGGGAACCCGAATCTTCGGGCCCGTAGCCAGGGAATTGAGAGATAAAGACTTCACCAAGATAATTTCTCTGGCGCCGGAAGTCCTTTAAAGGTAAATGATAATGAAGATCAGAAAGAACGATACGGTGCAGGTAATGGCCGGCAAGGACAAAGGGAAAAGAGGCAAGGTGCGCTTTGCCTATCCCAAGAAAAACCGGATTATCGTGGAAGGGATCAACTTCATCAAAAAGCACTCCCGCGCAAGGGGGCAGGTCAAGCAGGCCGGCATTATTGACCTGGAGGCGCAAATTGATGCTTCCAACGTCATGTTACTGTGCGGAAAGTGTAACCACCCCACCCGCGTGGGCTTCACCTTTCTCGATGACGGGCGAAAAGTAAGGATTTGCCACAAGTGCAAAGAGGTGATTGACTAGATGTCGCGGTTGAAAGAGAAATATCAGAAAGAAGCGGTGTCCGCCCTGATGGAGCGCCACGAATACCGTAATATTATGGAAGTACCGCGCCTGATTAAAGTTGTGCTCAATATCGGCCTCGGTGAGGCGATTCAGAATGCCAAAGCCCTGGAGTCGGCCGAAGCTGAGCTGTCCGCCATTTCCGGGCAGCACCCGGTTATCACCCGTTCCCGGAAATCAATCGCCGCCTTCAGACTGCGGACAGGGATGCCCATCGGTATGAAGGTAACTCTGCGCGGCGAACGGATGTATGACTTCCTTGACCGACTGATTAACGCGGTCCTGCCCCGGATGCGCGAGTTTTCCGGAGTATCTCCAACCGCATTTGACGGTCGCGGGAATTATACCCTGGGCTTCAAAGAGCAGATCGCGTTCCCAGAAATAGACTACGACAAGATAGAAAAGTTGCGCGGCCTGGAAATAGCAATCGCCACCACGGCAAAGACCGATGAAGAAGGCAGGCATCTTCTCGAACTGCTCGGCATGCCTTTTGCCAAGGACGGAACGGAGTAGGAATGGCAAAGAAATCGAAAATCGTTAAAGCAGGGAAGCCAACCAAATTCAAGGTACAGCAGCGCAACCGCTGCCATCTGTGCGGGCGGCCGCGTGCTTACATCCGCCAGTTTGGCCTGTGCCGAATCTGTTTCCGCCGACTGGCACTGGCCGGTCAGCTTCCGGGAGTAAGAAAATCAAGCTGGTAGAAAAAAACAGAGGGAATAATATGACTGTTTCTGACCCAATTGCCGACATGCTAACCAGAATACGGAACGCCATTATGGCCAAGCACGAGCAGGTGCTGGTACCATCATCACGGCTGAAACTCTCCATCGCCCGAATTCTGAAGGAAGAGGGCTTCATCACCGACTATGAGGTGATCCGGGAAAAGCCGCAGCGGGCGATTAAAGTCCAGCTCAAATACTATGACCGTAATAAGCCGGCGATAAACGGTATGAAACGGGTGAGCAAGCCCGGATTGAGGGTTTATGTCGGGGGGAAGGAAATACCACGCGTCTTTAGCGGACTGGGCATTGCCATCGTCTCCACCTCCAAGGGAGTGAGGACCGGACAGCAAGCCTGGCGGCAGGGCATCGGAGGAGAACTGCTTTGCTTTGTCTGGTAATCAGAAATCGGAGTGACATCACATGTCAAGAATAGGACGAATGCCAATAGCCATACCCTCGGGGGTAACGGTAGCCATCAAGGAAAACCAGGTGAAAGTGACCGGCCCGAAAGGCGAACTCAGCCGCGTCATCAACCCGGAGATATCCGTTACCGAGGAGGATAATAAGTTAGTATTGACCAGGCCCAGCGACAACCCGGAACACCGCTCGCAGCATGGTCTGACACGAAGCCTCATCAATAATATGGTGACCGGTGTGAGCAACGGCTTTGCAAAACAACTGGATATCGTCGGCGTGGGCTACCGTGCGGAAAAAGCCGGGGAAAAGCTGGTGCTCCGCGTCGGTTTTTCCCACCTCGTTGAAGTGGAACCGCTGCCCGGCATCACCTTTTCCGTCGAGGGTAACAACCGTATCACGGTTGCCGGAATTGATAAGGAAACGGTTGGCGAGATGACGGCCAGAATTCGGAAAATTCGCCCCCCTGATGCCTACAAAGGCAAGGGGATTAGATATGCTGGAGAGAAAGTTCACCTCAAGCCGGGTAAGGCCGGCAAGGTTATCGGAAAGAAATAGCCATGACTACAAAAACAACGAGAGCGGCACGATATAAGCGACACCAAAGGGTAAGGACACAACTAAAGGGTACACCGAACAAGCCCCGACTTTGTGTGTTCCGCAGCCTGAGCCATATTTACGCACAGGTCATCGATGACACAAAGGGGCATACACTGGTTGCTGCCTCAAGCCTTGACCCGGATACCAAAGCTCAGATGGATGGCAAATCGAAATCAGGCCAGGCGGAAATAACCGGCACTGCGATTGCGAAAAGAGCTTTGAGCCAGGGCATTACTGAGATCGCCTTCGACCGGGGTGGCTACAAGTATCACGGCAGGGTAAAAGCCCTGGCCGAGGCAGCCCGGCAAGGTGGCCTGAAATTTTAAAGGAATATTGAAATGGCCGAACAATATCAACAAATGATTAGCCGAATAGACGCTGCCGACCTGGCTCTGAATGACCGTCTCATGTATATCAACCGTGTGGCCAAGGTAATGAAGGGAGGAAAACGCCTCCGCTTCAGCGCACTGGTGGTCACCGGCGATGGCAACGGTCACGTTGGGCTGGGAATCGGCAAAGCCAATGAGGTACCAGCCGCGATAAACAAGGGCGGGGTCGCCGCCAAGAAAAACCTGATAAAGGTTCCTATGGCCGGTGGTACCATACCACATGAAATCATCGCCGAGTTCGGTGCCGCCAGAGTACTGCTCAAACCGGCCAATCCGGGCACCGGTGTGATTGCCGGCGGGAGCGTTCGTGCCGTACTTGAGGCCTGCGGCATCAAGGATATTTTGACCAAGTCACTGGGCAGCGACAACCATATCAACGTGGCCAAGGCAACCATGTTCGGCCTCAGCCAGCTCAAAGACCCGAAGGAAGAGGTCGCCCGGCGCAAGGCAACAGTCACTGAAGGGGAGGCAAAATCAGGTGGCTAAACTGCGCATTACCTGGATAAAAAGCGCCATCGGCTATAATAAATCGCAGAAACGCACGCTGGACACGCTCGGTTTTCACCGGCTGAACCAGAGCGTCACTCATGATGACTCTATGTCCCTGAGGGGTATGATTAATAAAGTAAGACATCTCGTCAAGGTGGAGGAAGCAAATGAGGCAAAATGACATCGCACCACCACCGTCTTCCAGGAAAGAGCGGAAGAGGGTGGGACGCGGCAATGCCAGTGGCCACGGCACCTATGCCGGGCGCGGCCTGAACGGCCAGAAGTCCCGCAGTGGTGGCAAGATGCGGCCGGGCTTCGAGGGCGGTCAGCTGCCCTTGATAAAACGCCTGCCCCGTAAGCGCGGCTTTGTCAACATTTTCCGCAAGGAATACAGCATTGTTAATGTGGCCAAGCTGAATGCGTTCGCTGAGGGCAGTGAGGTCACGCCCGAAAAGCTTCACGCTGCTGGTCTGGTGAAAACGCTAAAACATCCTGTTAAAATTCTGGCCAATGGAGAGGTCGGTCACGCGATTACCGTCAAGGCAAACAAGTTTTCCACGGCTGCGAAAACCAAGATAGAGGCTGCCGGCGGTAAAGTCGAGGAGGTGGACCATGCGGGCCAGGCCAAGTAAGCCGCGCCTCGTCCAGGCCATGATGGACGCCTTCAGCCTGCCGGACCTGAGGCGCCGCATCATTATCACGGTGAGTATCCTGGTCATCTTCCGCTTTATCGCTCATGTGCCCATACCGGGAGTGGACCAGAATGCTTTGCAGGCGCTTTTTGAACGCAATGCCCTGCTCGGCATGCTGGACATGTTCAGCGGCGGCGCCATGAGGCAGTTCAGTATAGCCGCGATGGGCGTCTATCCCTACATTACTGCTTCCATTATCATGATGCTTCTGGTGCCGGTGATACCACGACTTCAAGCTCTCTCCCGGGAAGGTGAATCCGGGAGAAATAAGATAAATCTCATTACCCACTGGCTGGTGGTACCCCTGGCCTCCGTTCAGGGCTACGGGCAGCTCGTCTACCTGCAACGCGAGGGGGTGCTATCCAGCGCGGACCCTCTGGCAATGACGACGATGGTGCTGTCCATGGTGGCCGGCACCCTGTTCCTGGTATGGCTCGGTGAGCTGATTACGGAATACGGCATCGGCAACGGTATATCCATAATTATTTTCGGTGGTATTGTGTCCCAGCTGCCGCAAATGGTCGGGCAGGGCTTCCTGGCCAAAGAGAATTTTGTTGGCCTGACCGCCTACTTGCTTATGGTGGTCCTAACCATCATGGTTATCGTCATCTTTACCGAGGCACACCGCCGCAGTCCGGTACAGTACGCCAAGAGCGTATTCCGTAGCGGGCGCATGTACCGCCATTCCGGGACCACTCATATTCCGCTCCGGGTAAACGCGGCCGGCATGATTCCGCTCATCTTTGCCATGTCGATTGTCCTGTTTCCGGGAATCGTGGCCAGTTACTTTGCCAACCCGAATGACCCTAACTTTGCCAACTGGGTCATGAAGCTGTTTGACCCCAGCGCCCCACTGCCCATGGGGCTATTCTACTGGGGACTTTACTTCGCGATGGCGGTAGGCTTCGCGTTCTTCTACACCATGGTAATTTACCAGCAACAGGACCTGCCCGGCGTCCTGCAACGGCAGGGAGGGTTTATTCCCGGCATCCGACCGGGCAAAAACACCCAGAGCTACCTTCAAGGTGTTATCAACCGCATCACCTGGGCTGGGGCTCTGTTCCTTGCCTGCATAGCGGTCATGCCTTTTGTGGCTCGGAATATAACTAATATCCAGGTCATACAGCTCTCCAGCCTGGGACTGCTCATTATGGTGGGCGTGGTACTGGACACAATGAAACAGCTTGAGGCGCAGCTTGTGATGCGCAAATACGAAGGCTTTATCAGGTAGGGATAAAAGTTGTATAATATAGTTTTTGTGGGAGCACCCGGGGCCGGCAAAGGAACGCAGGCCTCGATGGTCGCCCAAAAATTGAATATGGTTCATATTTCGTCCGGCGACCTCTTCCGTCAGGCACTGGAACAGGGAACGGAACTGGGGAAACAGGTGAAGGCCTATATGGAAAAAGGGGCACTGGTTCCCGACGAGATAACCATACAAATGGTCATGGAACGGCTGTCCGCTACCGATGGCGAAAACGGGGTCATTCTGGATGGCTTCCCCCGCAACCTGCCGCAGGCGGAAGCACTGGACGGCGCTGTAGGCGCGCGGGGGAAAACAATTGATAAAGTTGTCTACATCGAGGTATCGGAAGAAGAACTGGTAAAAAGGTTGAGCGGCCGCTGGCTCTGCCGACAGTGCCAGGCGGTGTACAATACGGTAAATTCCCTCCCCAAAGTGGAGGGTAAATGCGATAAATGCGGGGGTGAGCTTTACCAGCGCCCCGATGATAAACCGGAAACGGTTAAAAAAAGACTCAGCGTATACTTTGCCGAGACGGCACCCCTCATCGATTACTACCGCCGTCAGGGCACACTGATGACAGTTGAAGGAGAAGGCAGCGTGGAAGAGGTAACACGAAGAATCGTGGCCGCCCTTCCCACGGAGAAACTGGTCGCTCGATGACAATTATCATTAAAACTGAAGATGAAATCGCGGCCATGCGCCAGGCTGGCAGAATCGTCGCGATGATACTAAAAACAATTGTGGAGCAAATCGGACCGGGAATGGAAACGAAAGAACTGGATATCATAGCCGCCAGAGAGCTGGAAAAACGTGGCGCCAAAGCATCATTCAAGGGCTACCGCGGCTTTCCGGCCAACCTCTGCGTCTCCATAAACGAAGAGATAGTACACGGCATACCGGGAAAGCGGGTGCTGCGCGATGGCGATGTTGTATCCCTTGACTTCGGTGCCATTTTCGGCGGTTTTCAGGGTGATGCCGCGGTAACCGTCGGTGTGGGTAAGATAAGTAGAGAAGCCAAAGAGCTAATTGAAACAACCAGGGGCGCCCTGGAAGCCGGGATTAAAGCCGCTTATGCGGGAGCAAAGCTCGGCGATGTTTCATACGCCATTCAAGACTATGTCGAGCATCAGAGAAATGGTTACAAAGTCGTTCGGGAGTACACGGGTCATGGCATCGGCCACGACATGCATGAAGAGCCGCAGATACCAAATTTCGGCCTGCCTGACTCGGGACCGGTACTGAAAAAAGGAATGACCCTTGCCCTCGAACCGATGGTGAATGCCGGCGACTGGCGCACACGTGTTGGCGACGACCAGTGGACCGTCTGCACATATGATAATAGCCTTTCCGCACACTTTGAACATACCATCGCCATTACTGGCGGCGAAGCGGAGGTTCTAACCAAGTAAATACATGCCTAAGAAAGAGACGATTGAAGTAGAGGGAACGGTATTGGAAGCGCTACCGAATGCGATGTTTCGCGTTGAGCTGGCGAATGGGCACGCCGTGCTGGCCCATATCTCCGGCAAGATACGTATGCACTACATCCGGGTTCTGCCCGGAGACAAGGTGCTGGTGGAACTGTCGCCGTACGACCTCGGTCGTGGCCGGATAGTCTACCGGTTTAAGTAAGGTTTTAGGGATATAATATCATGAAAGTTAAAGCATCAGCGAAAGTACGCTGTGACAAGTGCAAGGTGGTGAAACGGCACGGGGTGGTCAGAGTCATCTGCTCCAATCCGAAGCACAAACAGCGCCAGGGATAAGGAGACAGTAGCATGGCACGAATTGCTGGAGTTGACATACCGAGAGACAAGCACGTATGGATATCCATGCAGTATATTTACGGCATTGGCCCTCACCTGAGCCGCAGGATTCTGAGTCAGCTCAACGTCAATCCGGACACCAAGGTGAGCGAGCTTACTGAAGATGAGGTCAACCGTCTCCGCGAGGTTATTGACAAGCAATATAGAGTAGAAGGTGAACTCAGGCGCGAGGTTCAACTGAACATCAAGCGCCTCATCGAAATCGGCAGCTACCGCGGCAGCCGGCACCGCCATAACCTGCCGGCGAGGGGACAGCGTACCCGAACCAATGCCCGCGCCCGGCGTGGTGAACGCAGGACGGTGGCTGGCAGAGGCCAGCGAAGAGGCATGGCTAAGAAGTAATAAATAAGGAGTATCCTATGGCCCAGAAGAAGCGAGGAGCGAGAACAAGAAGGCGAGAACGTAAGAATATCCCGGCGGGAAGAGCCTATATCCAATCCACGTTCAATAATACCATCGTTACCATTACCGACCCCCAGGGCAACGTAATTGCCTGGGGAAGTTCCGGCACTTCCGGTTTCAAGGGCTCCCGCAAGGGTACTCCCTACGCCGCTCAGATGGCAGCTCGCGAGGCGGTACGTAAAGCTATGATGCACGGCCTGCGCCAGGTTGAGGTCTACGTGAAGGGCCCGGGCAGCGGTCGCGAGGCAGCCGTCCGCTCCCTGCAAAGTTCAGGGTTGTATATTACGGGCATCAAAGATGTTACCCCCCTCCCCCATAACGGCTGCCGCCCACCCAAACGACGACGAGTGTAGAAGAGAGGAAAAATGGCAAGATAC
>JAUWLN010000084.1 GCA_030613665.1 Dehalococcoidia bacterium | reverse complement strand
ACCGTAGCCAAGATACCGGAGAAAATTTCCCCCAGGCCGTCGCTGCGGAGGAAAATTGAGGATTTGAGCGGGCAGAAGATAGCTGCCTGCTTTCAATGTGAAAAGTGCACCAATGGCTGCCCGGTGACCTTTGCCATGGATGTGGTGCCTCACCGGCTGATGCGGATGCTTCAGCTGGGACTGCTGGATGAAGCCATCCGCAGCGACACGATATGGGTCTGCGCTTCCTGCGAGACCTGCACCACCCGTTGTCCCAATGATATCGATATCGCCCATGTCATGGATGCCCTCAGGCAGCTTTCCCAGCGTGAGGGGATAAAGGTGGTGCAGAAGAATGCCCCTACCTTCCATGCGGCGTTTCTGGCCTCGTTGCGGAGGCATGGTCGCGTTCACGAGCCGGAGATGGCTGTGGAATACATGTTGAGGAGCGGCGGGTTGAGCAGCCTGCGCAAGCAGGCGGGGACCGGCATGGCCATGTTCAAGCGGGGCAAGATAAAGCTCCTGCCACCGAGGGTCAGAGCCGGGCGGCAGGTGAAGAATATATTTAAGAAAGTGAAGAGATAAGGTAAGCATGGAGGTCTCATATTATCCAGGGTGTTCCCTTGAAGGTGTTGCCAGAGAATACGGCGAGTCCGTGGCGGCGGTAGCCCGGATACTGGGTATCGACCTGAAAGAACTTGAGAACTGGACCTGCTGCGGTGCCGCCTCGGCCCATGCCACCGATGATATGCTGGCGCTGGCCCTGCCCGCCCGCAACCTGGAAACCGCGGATAAGGCGGGTCTTGATATGGTGGTGCCCTGTGCAGCCTGCTACTCCAGGTTAAAACACGCTGACAAAGCCCTGCGGGCGGGAACAAAAATAGAAGGGGTGAACGGCGGATACAAAGGCGATTTCAGGATAAAACACCTTGTCGATTTCATCTGGGAAGAAATGGGCGAGAAAGCGATACTGGAAAAGGTCAGCAAGCCGTTGAAAGGCCTGAAAGCGGTCTGCTACTACGGCTGCTTGATTACCAGACCACCGCGGATTACGGACGCCGTTGACGCAGACAATCCCGAGTCCATGGACAATATTTTGAAAACACTGGGCGTTGAGGTGAAGAACTGGAGCTATAAGACCGATTGCTGTGGCGCCGAACATGTGCTCACCATGCCCGAAATGGCCTGGAAAATGATACAGAAGCTGTTTGATATGGCCGAGGAGGCCGGCGCTGACGCCATCGCGGTGGCGTGCCCGATGTGCCAGTCAAATCTGGATACACACCAGGAAGAGATTTCGGCGCAGGCAGGAAAACAGTACAATGTGCCGATTATCTACTCCACCGAGCTCATGGGCCTTGCCTTTGGCGCTCCGGAAGCAGATAAATGGTTTTCCCGGCATTTCGTCGACCCCAGGCCGCTGCTGAGGGAGAAGGGTCTTTTGTAATGGCCAAAAACGGTAAAGCGAAAGCGCAAAATCAGCGTAAAGTGGGTGCAGTGATGGTGGTGGGGGGCGGCATCTGCGGCATGCAAAGCGCCCTCGACCTGGCCAACTCCGGCTTTAAAGTTTATATGGTCGAAGAGACCACTTCGATTGGCGGCCGGATGTCCCAGCTGGACAAGACGTTTCCCACCAATGACTGCTCCATGTGCATGATTTCACCGAAGCTGATAGAGGTGGACAAGCACCTCAACATTGAGATTCTGTCCAATTCCCAGGTCCAATCTCTGGAAGGCGAGGCGGGCGACTTCAAGGTCAAGGTGCTCAAGAGACCGCTATATGTTGATATTGAGAAGTGCAGCTCATGCGGCGACTGTTTCGAGGCCTGTCCCGTTGATTTAATCAACGAATTCGAGCAGGGACTGAACAACCGCAAGGCAATCAACAAGAGGTACCCGCAGGCGATACCCAGCGCCGTGTCCATAAGCAAGGCGGCACGTCCGCCCTGCAAGCTTACCTGCCCGGCGGGCTGCAATGGACAGGGATATGTCGCCCTTATCTCCAAGGGCAAGTACGTTGAAGCCCTGGACCATATCAAGCAGTGGATACCGCTGCCGGCGGTGCTGGGCAGAATCTGTCATCACCCCTGTGAGCAGGAGTGCAACCGCAGCGAGGTCGACCAGCCGGTGGCCATTGCCCCGCTTAAAAGATTTGCCGCCGATATAGTCCGGCAGAAAAGGAAAGATGGTGAAGTCCCTCCGGAAGAAAAGCCGGTGATTGATAAATCAAAACCAAAGGTGGCGGTGGTCGGCGCCGGACCCTCCGGCCTCACCTGCGCCCTTGACCTGGTGAAGCTCGGCTATCCAGCGACCGTTTTTGAGAAAGACGCCGAGCCCGGCGGGCAGCTGTGGTCGGCCATTCCCAGGTACCGCCTCCCCAGGGATGTGCTGGCTGCCGATATTAAGGATATTGTTGATTCAGGCATAGACCTCAAGCTCAATGCGCCGGTGAACGGCAGGAATGGCATCGATGAGCTTAAAAAACAGGGCTATAAGGCGATTTACCTGGCCATAGGCGCGCAGCAGAGCCGCAGCCTGCCCATTCCCGGCGTTGACCTGCCGCAGGTGCGGCTGGCTCTGGATTTCCTGAGGGATGTGAACCAGGGGAAGAAGGTGGACATCGGGGACAAGGTTGTGGTCATCGGTGGCGGCAACGTGGCCATGGACGTAGCCAGGACGGCGCGGCGACTTGGCGCCAAAGAGGTAACGGCTATCTGTCTGGAAGGCGCCGAGGAAATGCCCGCCCACTCCTGGGAAATTGAGGAGGCGGTGGAAGAGGGTGTAAAAATAATGAATTCCTGGGGGCCGACGGAGATATTAAGTAAGAACGGCACCGTGACGGGTGCGGCGTGCAAGAAGTGCACCGCCGTGTTTGACGGCGAGGGCAAGTTCAGCCCGACCTTTGACGAAAGTGTGACCACATCGGTTGACGGCGATACGGTAATCATCGCCATCGGGCAGGCAACCGACCTTTCCGTTCTGCCCGAGAACACCGGCATCAAGACCACGCGCGGCGGCTGGTTAATCGCCGACCCGCTGACGCTGGCCACCGATGAGGCGGGCATCTTCGCCGGCGGCGACGGTGTTACCGGGCCCAAGTCGGCGGTGGAAGCCATCAAGCACGGCCACGAGGCGGCCATATCCATTGACCGCTATCTAAATAAACTGGACCTCAAAGAAGGCCGTGAGGCGAAGGAAGACGAGCCGGCGCCGCTGCCCGAGGGCAAACACGAAAAGAAAGCAAGGCTGGACACGAAATACATTGATTTAGAGAGAAGGCTCTCCGGCTTCGATGAGATAGTTGATACGTTTACCGAAGAGGAAGCGGTGAAAGAAGCGGAGCGATGCCTGGACTGCGGCCTCTGCAGCGAATGTTTGCAGTGTGTGGCTGTCTGCCAGGCGAAAGCTATTGACCATGAGATGAAAGAGGAAGAGGTCGAGCTCCGGGTGGGTTCGGTGGTGCTGGCGCCCGGCTTCGAGCCTTTTGATGCCAGAATAAAAAGCGAGTACGGCTACGGTCGGATGCCCAACGTGCTGACCAGCCTCGATTTCGAACGTGTTCTCTCCGCCTCCGGCCCCTTCCAGGGACAGGTGCAGCGACCTTCCGACGGACAGCGCCCGGTAAAGATTGCCTGGATACAGTGCGTCGGCTCGCGGGATACGACCTGCGACCACGACTACTGCTCTTCGGTCTGCTGCATGTATGCCACCAAGGAGGCCATTATCGCCCGTGAACATGAGAGCGCCATTCAGCCCACCATTTTTTACAATGACCTCAGGGCCTTCGGCAAGGGGTTTGAGCGCTATTATGAATCGGCAAAGAACAAGTTCGGCATCCGCTACGTGAAAGGTATTCCTTCGGGAGTAAAAGAATTGCAGCAGAGCCATAACTTGCTTATCGAATGTGCCGGTGAGGACGGCGAGAAGGTAACGGAAGAGTTTGACCTGGTTGTCCTCTCCATTGGGCTGCAGCCTTCGGCGAGCACCGGTGAGCTGGCGGAGAAGCTCGGTATAGCACGCGACAGGTTCGGCTTCTGTCAAACTGGCGAGCTGGCACCCAACATCACCTCGCAGGATGGCATTTACGTTGCCGGGGCGTTTGATGCCCCGATGGACATCCCGGAGTCGGTGATGAACGCCTCGAGCGCCGCCTGCCTGGCTGCTAAAGAAATCACCGAAGCCCGTGGCACCATGGTAACGGAAAAGGAATATCCGCCGGAGAGAGACATCAGTGGGGAGGAGCCGAGAGTAGGCGTTTTCGTCTGCCGCTGCGGCTCGAATATCGCCCGGGTGGTGGATGTCCCCGGCGTCGCCGAGTACGCCGGCACGCTGCCGCACGTGGTGCACGCTGAGGAGAACCTGTACACCTGCTCCACGGATACGCAGGACAAGATTATCAACGCCATCAAAGAGCAGGGGCTGAATCGAGTGGTGGTTGCCTCGTGCAGCCCGCGCACCCACGAGTCGCTTTTCCAGGATACCATCCGCGAGGGATGCCTGAACAAGTTCCTTTTCGATATGGCCAACATCCGCGACCAGTGTTCCTGGGTGCATGCCACTCATATGCCGGAGGCCACCGACAAGGCCAAGGACCTGGTACGTATGGCGGTGGCGCGGGTCGCCACGCTGGAGCCGCTCCATGAGCATACCGCGGAGGTAAAGCGGCGGGGGCTGGTTATCGGCGGCGGCTTGTCCGGGATGACCGCTGCCCTGGAAATGGCCGGGCAGGGCTATGAGACGGTTCTGGTGGAACGGGAGAAGCAATTGGGCGGCAATCTGAAGCGCATTCGCTACACGGCGGACGGCGCTGACCCACAGCAGCTGCTTGCTTCCCTCATCGAACGGGTGGAAAAAGAGCCCAAGCTCACCATCTATAAAGGCGCCGAGGTGAAGAAAGTGTCCGGTTATCTGGGCAACTATACCACCGAAATAATCGCTGAAAGCGGGGAGATGGTGGAGGTGGAACACGGCGTGGTCATACTGGCCACCGGCGGCGCAGAATATAAGCCCACAGAGTATTTGTACGGTCAGTCGGATAGGGTGCTAACCCAGCTTGAGCTTGAAGAAAAAATTGCTGGAGACAGTGACGAGGCTAAAAAACTGAATTCAGTGGTCATGATACAGTGCGTCGGCTCGCGGGAAGAGGGGCACATGTATTGCAGTCGCATCTGCTGCACTCAGGCGGTAAATAACGCCCTGAAATTAAAAGAGCTTAATCCGGATACCGAGGTCTATGTGCTCTACCGCGATATACGCACCTACGGGATGAACGAGCTGCTCTATCGTCAGGCGCGGGAAAAAGGAGTGACCTTTATCCGTTATGACGTGGAGAGGAAACCGCAAGTAATTGAAAAAGGCGGTAAACTGGGAATAAGCGTCTACGATGAGGTGCTGGGCGCGGAAATCCAGCTTGAGCCTGACCTGCTGGTGCTGAGCGCCGCGGTCCGTCCTCAGCAAGATGCTGAGGAATTTGCCAGCCGCTTGAAGCTGCCCCTCACCCAGGACAAATTTTATATGGAAGCGCATATGAAGCTGCGCCCGCTGGACTTCGTCAACGAGGGAATGTACCTGTGCGGGCTGGCCCACTCTCCCAAGTCTATCTCGGAGTCAATCGTGCAGGCCAGGGGAGCGGTGTCGCGGGCGATGACCATCCTCTCCAAGCCGTACCTGATGGTCGGCGGCATAATCTCGGTAGTGGACGAGGACCGGTGCGTCGCCTGTCTTACCTGTGTGCGGTCCTGCCCGTTTGGTGTCCCCAGGATAAACGAGGAAGGGGTGGCCTGCATTGAAGCGGCGGCCTGCCAGGGTTGCGGCATCTGCGCCAGCCTTTGCCCGCGCAAGGCGATTAAATTACAGCATTATAAAGATGAACAGGTAACGGCCAAGACGGCGGTCCTGGCCGGGAGTTAAGGGAAGGGAGTTGACATGGCTGGAGCATATGAGCCGAAGGTAATCGGGTTCTGCTGTCACTATTGCGCCTATTCGGCTGCTGACCTCGCCGGTTCCATGCGCCTGGAGTATGCCCCCAACGTGCGCATCGTCAAGTTGATGTGCACCGGCACGGTGGATACCCTCCATTTGCTCAAGGCGTTTGAAGACGGCGCTGATGCTGTCTTCGTGGCTGGTTGAGAGGAAGGCGATTGCCATTTCCTGGAAGGAAATCTCAGAGCCAAGAAGAAGGTTGAGCAGGCCAAGAAGCTGCTCGAAGAAGTGGGCATCGAGCCGGAACGGATTGAGATGTTCAATATGGGTGCCTCCGATGCCCCTCTGTTTGCCGCTGCCTGTAACGAGATGACGGAACGGGCAAAAAATCTGGGCCCCAACCCTCTGAAAAAGGAGAAAGTGAAGCCATGATAGTTGCCGAGAGGAAACCTTTTGAGGAGATAAAGGAAAAAATCAAGGACTACAAGAAACTGCTGGTCCTTGGCTGTGGTACCTGTGTCAGCGTCTGCCAGGCCGGTGGCGAGAAGGAAGTGGAGCTGCTGGCCACGGAACTCAGAATGGCCAACAAATTGGACGGTCGCGAGGTTGAAATCGGTGAGTTGACCATCCAGCGCCAGTGCGACCGTGAGTATATCGAGCCGGTAATTGAAAAGATGAGGGAATACAATGCTGTACTATCCATGGCCTGCGGAGCCGGGGTGCAGTTCGTTGCCGAGATACTGGATGATATGTCAATAATTCCGGCGGTGAACACCCGTTTCATCGGGGTAACGGCTGACGAAGGTCTCTGGCTGGAGAAATGCCGGGCCTGCGGCAACTGTCTGCTGGCCGACTACGGCGGCATCTGCCCCATGACCATGTGCGCCAAGAGCCTGGTCAATGGACCATGCGGCGGTTATAAAGACGGTAAGTGCGAGACCAGCCCGGAGCGGGACTGCGCCTGGGTGATGATTTACGAGCGCCTCTCCAAGCAGGGCAAGCTGGAAAAAATGCGGGAGACCTCGGCTCTTAAGGACTACAGCGCCCAGAGCCACCCGGCGCGGCAGGAAAACGAAGCGTATACCAAACCCGAGCTGTCAGCGGCCTGACCTGCTCCCAAAAAGCGGCTCAGTTTGGTGGCAGTAGCGGAGGAAGCATTTTAAAAAAGTCGGGGTGGTCGGATTTGAACCGACGACCACCTGAACCCCATTTATAAGGTATGTGTCCTAAACCGTCATGTTACGTTCAAAATAGAACTTTTGTGTTAGTTGGTCAAAGACTATATTGTACGTAATATGCCAGTTAGTTACGTTGTATTGTAACTAGTTCATTAGCAATTTATTAGCAAAACATTATCCATAGTTTGAGCGTGTGACAAGAACAGGCCTTTGTCACAATCAAGGCCACCACGGAGAAGCGACTCCCTTTGCCACTTGCTGGTTCCCTATTCTTGATAACCGACCAGAAGCACTATATGAAATACCAAACTTGGCGGGAAACACAGGACACCATATCAATAATCATCAAGGATGGTAAGCCGGCAACCCAGGTCTTTCAAAATGTGATACCAAGACGAGCACTTGAAACTCCGAACCACTGCCCCCGCTCCCGACATACTCGTATCATCAACTATACCTCGACCTATCCTTCGGTTGTTAGTT
>JAUWLN010000083.1 GCA_030613665.1 Dehalococcoidia bacterium | reverse complement strand
GGGGTGGTTGAAACCTTCGAGGTTCGGAACTCGCCCGTCCCGAGGTTCACCAGAACCGTATCGGTAATGGTTCCTCCGATATCAACACCGAGTCTGTACTGTGCCATTGTTTGCGCCTCCTGTTATCACCTGGTCTTTCTTAACCTGGATGTTTCCTGTACATCCACCGTCCAGTTCTCCGGATTTATAACGACTCCGTATACCTCGCGAGCCCTGTCCCGCGAAACCTTCTCGCATCTCACATCGTCAAGCACGGCTTCGGGGTCTCTTTCAAACGGGTCGCCGTAGCCTCCTCCTCCGGGGGTCTGCATACTGACGGTATCGGTCGGGCTGGCGTAAAAGGTCGACTTGGAACCAGCATCCCTGAAGTTCTCGCCCCCGGGGTTCAGAAGGTATCTGGCTCCCCTACCGTCCAGGCCTCCAAATATACCCCGGGCGGGAAATTTGACGGTATCGGCAAGGATGGTGACGTTGGCTTCGTGGTCGCGGAAGCGGTAGTCTCTTCTCAGGCCCAGGCCTCCCCGGAACTTGCCGGCGCCCTCGGAGTCGGAGAGCAGCTCGTATCTCAGTATGAGGACAGGATACCCGGTTTCAAGCTCCTCAATGGGCGAGTTCTCTGCGTTTTGGAGGGCGACCTGCACGGCGTCGACTCCGTCCTTGGTGGGCCTGCCTCCGTAACCGCCCCCGCAAGTGTCCAGAAACACGTAGTACTCCTTGCGTCGAGGGTCGACTCCGCCGAAGGCTATGTGCAGGATGGTCTTTTTGGTTTCGGCGGGGACACGGTCGGGCATAGCTTTTGAGAGCGCTCTGAGGACCGCTTCCACGGTCTTCTGCGCGACCTCCCATCCGCCTACCACCGCGCCGGGGTATTTACAGTCCACCACGGTGCCTTTGGGCGCGATGACCTTTATCATCCGGTAGAAGCCGTCGTTCATGGGCATGTCTGAGGGAAGCAGGGCCCGGATAGGATAGGCTGTTGCGGAGTAGGTCATGGCGAAGGTGCAATTCATCGGCCCCCTGTTCTGCGGGTCCGAGCCTGTCAGGTCGACGGTCACATCTCCCTTTTTTATGATTACTTTTGCCTTTATATATACCGGCTTATCGGTTATACCATCCTCATCAACGTACGCATCCCCCTCAAACACACCGTCGGGAAACTTCTGTAATTCGTGGCGGACCCTGCGCTCGGTGTATTCATGGAGCTGCTCTATGGCCGTGTTCACCACGTCCGCGCCATACTTATCCAGTATCTCCACTATTCTTCGTACCCCGAGCTTATTTGCCGCCACCTGGGCTCTGAGGTCGCCCGCGGACTCCTTCTTGCCGCGCACATTCGCGATGAACCATTTCAGCATGTCCTTGTCGATTTCGCCGCGCTTCACGAATTTTACGCCCGGAACGATTATCCCTTCCTGAAAAATGTCCGTTGTCATGGCTATACTTCCCGGGGCTCTCCCCCCGATATCAACATGGTGGGCAGCATTGGCCACGTAGCCGAAGATTTTTCCCTGGTAATGGATGGGGGAGATAAGGCAAACGTCATTCAGGTGGACCAGGCCGCGGTGCGCGTCGTTGACCAGTATCCCGTCGCCAGGGTCAAGATTCTCTATGCCATACTCTTCCAACACTGCCGGCACAGAGAAGACCAGCGCGCCGAGGTGGGAAGGCTGGTCGGAAGCCTGGTCTACCATTCTTCCCTTGACATCAAAGAAGGTACATGAATGGTCGCGACGGGTTTTAATGTTTGTCGAGTAGGCTGACCTTGCCAGGGCGGCAGCCATCTCTTCTACAAAAGCGTGCATCAGGTTCCGGATAACTTCAAACCTGATGGGGTCAAGGGCTGGATGCTCACTTTTAGTTGACTCGGCTGCGTTCAAAGGCGACCTCCTTGTCTATTATCTGCGTTGCCATAACTTCCTGTTCTTCATCGCGCCGTATGCCACCTGATGCGCTTTAGCTTGCCGGATTAAAGCGGCCGGTATGAAAGCTGAATTCACTCGAAACGGATTGCGGTAAGCGGTTTCACGGCATTTTAGCACAACTCGCCTGATTAAGTGAACTTCCCCTTGATTATTCAGGAAATATTAAGAGTATTCTATACTGCACCCCAATAATGGTGATATCGCCAGCCCCTTTTTCTTTTAGCTGCTGAACTACCTTGGAGAACAGGTGCAGATGAGCGCTGGCGCGGATTACTTTGCACTCCGAGCACCGATTATAATATACTTTAGTGCTGGAGACAGCCGGTAAATCTCCGTCTGCACACCGGCAACCCTTAGCAAAGTTTAAGTTGTAATGATAAAGAGGATATTGCGTGCCATTGACACGCTGAACGAACGGGCAGCATCTATATCCAGTTGGCTTGTCGCCGTTCTGGTTGTGGTAATCCTGTATGAAGTTGTCTCCCGGTATGTGTTTAATTCGCCAACACAATGGGCGTTCGGTTCCCTCCGCATGTTGGGCAGTGTCATTGTCGTCCTGGGTTGGGCCTATGCTCAACTGCTTGACTCGCATATCAGAGTGGATTTTATCTATACCCGCCTCTCGCCGCGTAAACAGGCGCTGGTTAATATTATCGGCGCCACGTTATTCTTTTTCCCTTTATTTGGCGCTTTGATTGTGCTGGCGAGCGAAGCAATGTGGGGCGCCTTACTCGGTGGTAAATTTGTAGCCATATATTATGGTGGGGCACCCCCACTCCCCGTACTGCATAAAGCATTGATTCTGCTTGGATTGAGCCTTTTCTTCCTTCAATTCGGGGCCCGGTTCACGCGTGACGTATACCTTCTGGCCAGGGGCAAGGCACTGTGATCGAGATAAGTCCCGAAATCATGGCGCTGGTACTCCTGGTGGCGGCACTTGTCGGTATCCTGAGCGGCTTTCACATCGCCCTGGTTTTAATCGGTGTAGCCACTATCATCGGCTATTTAGTTATCGGGCCACCAGTATTCTGGCTGATGTACAGCCGTATCTATCACATGATAATGAATCACAATATGCTGGCCATTCCGCTCTTCACTTTCATGGGGGTCCTGCTGGCAGAATCGACGCTTGCCGAGAATCTTTATGGTGCTTTGCACCTGTGGCTGGGAAGACTGAGGGGAGGATTGGCGCTGAGTACCTTGATACTGGGCACGATTATCGCGGCCGGCCTGGCGGTTGTCCAGGCTTCAGTAAGCATGCTGACCACTATTTCCCTTCGCTCAATGCTGGAGAGGGGTTACAGCAAGGAGCTGGCCTGTGGCGTAATTTGCGCTGGCGGTACCCTTGGCATTCTTATTCCCCCCAGTATTATGCTGGTCATCCTGGGAATGACGGCCGGCCTATCTGTAGGTAAGCTGTTCTTCGGAGCCTTCATTCCCGGTTTTATCCTCTCCGGGCTATATCTGACCTACGTTGTCGTTCGTTGCGGGCTACAGCCGCAAATAGGTCCTCCGGCACCCGTCGAGGCAAGACAAATCTCCTTTGCCAGAAAGCTAACCCTGCTTTTAGGCTGGGTATTTCCGCCTCTGATTATTATAATGTCAGTTCTGGGAACGATATTCTTTGGCGTCGCCACCGTTTACGAGGCAGCTGGCGTCGGGGCTACCGCCACGGTTCTGGTCACAATTGCCTGTCGAAAGTTCAGTATGAGGCTGTTGAAATATGCCATGCGAGAGACCTTGCGAGTTACCGGTTTTGTTATGCTCATAACGGCGTGTGCCAATGCTGTCGTGGGTGTTTTTATATACTTCGGTGGTAAAGAAGTTCTTAGCGACCTGATTCTGGCCATGCCTTTCGGTCGATGGGGTGCTTTCTTCGCCATCATGCTGACCGCATTTGCCCTGGGTATGTTTATCGACTGGATGAGCATCATTCTAATCGTTGTATCGATATTGGTACCCATTGCGCCCGAGCTGGGGTTTGACCCGTTGTGGTTTGCTTTGATGCTCTGCGTTAATCTTCAGATGTCCTTCATGACCCCGCCCCTCGCCCAGGCGATATTCGTCTGCCAGGGAAGCGCCGACCCGGACCTGGGAGTAACCAGCGGTGATATAATTCGCGGGATAATTCCGTTTGTCGCCCTGATAATAGTAGCGCTTGGCTTGTTCACCGTGTTTCCAGAGCTGATGCTGTGGCTACCGGGCAAGATGATCGGGTAGCTTCTGGTATCTTAAACCTGCCGGATGGTCATAAGGCTAAATTCATCAGCCACTGCCGGGCAAGGTTAAAGCAAAAATCGGCAAAGTCAAGGCTTTTCTGATAAATAAAATAAGCCTGAAAGCTGCCTTCGGTAGATATGGTAGCCAGCAATATGGCGACGATAGCCCAGGCAAACGCCTGGGACAACGTTAATCTTGATTTAAGAGACAGAAATTTCGCGGTCCGGTTGCTTCTCAATGGTTATGACCACTCCTCATCAGACAACTTCTCCGCTACGGGTAGCTCCTGAACCGGCAGTTTCAGGTCTTTTTTCAGAGCAACGGCATTGCGCGGTGCATATCCGCGCCAGTGATTGTTGAAGAAGGCAAAAGCGAGCTTGGTCTGCTCAAAGGCGGGCCTTGTTCTGTTTGCCAGCTCCCTTATCTCTTCCGGAGAATACAGGTATTTATAGCGCGTCTCGCTATCGCCGGTCCACCACGTTTCCCGGTTACGCCCGTGAAAGCGGAAATAGGCCATGTCGGCTGTCAACGGAACATCGGCAGCGATGGAGGACGGGAATTTCGGTTCATCAATCTGCACCCAGGCAGCGTTATATTCCCTGAGCAGTTCCGCGGTGTGCGGGTCGTCGCTCCAGCTGCGGTGGCGTAGCTCAACAGCGAGCCGGTACTGGCCGAATGTCCGGAGCACGGCGGAAAGCATCTGCTGGCCATGTCGGTCATTCCTGAAACTCGGCGGGAACTGGGCCAGGAGTGCGCCGAGCTTTCCCGATTTATAGAGCGGCTCCAGGCTCTGACGGAAGAGGTCGACATCATTCTGGGATATCACCGCCACCTCGCCGGTGGCAGCCTCGTACATCCGGGGGTGGGTGAATTTCTGCCATAGCTTCACCGCGAAGAGAAAATCTTTTGGCGTCAGGCGCACCCAGTTGTCCACGTAGCCGGGATTCGGCGGGCGGTAAAATGAGCTGTTTATCTCCACCGTGATGAAGAACTGGCTGTAATACTCAAGTTCATTTATCTTGCCGGCAGGGTAGAAGTAGCTGGTCCAGGTGCCTCTGCCTTTAGGGTAAGACCAGCCCGACGTGCCGATGTAAATAACCCCTATGTCAGCCATGATGATAAGTAACTCTCTTTTTTGATTTTTGTTAAGGGCGACAGGATATGGCCAGAAGCATCGGTGTTTCTTCAGGCTCGCTTTCTACAGAGATGGGAGCGACCTTCCGCCGGGCGAATCCGGTGGCAAATCCGGGATAGGCGGCTTTAAAGCGCCAGCCGGTATCGTTGAAAAGCGTGATAAGCTCGGGCAGGTTCCATATGTGGTGGTCAAGCTCGATTATATTTTCCAGTTTGAAAGACAGCTCTCCGGTCTGCTTCAGGAACATCCAGGTGTTGTGATTCCGCGATTTCTTGAGGTCGAGCTTTCTTTCCTCAAGGACAATCCAGTCATTGTATCGGGCAAATCCCTTTTCCAGGTAGTTCTGGATAAGCCAGTCCTTGTTTACGATGTCCAGAGCGAAGAAGCCGCCGGGTTTCACCAGCTTGAGGCAGTCACGTAGTATGTTCTCATTAGTTTCGTCATCGTAAAAGCCGAAGGAAGTCCAGAGGCAGACAATGCCGTCAAATGGCGGTTCGTCGGCGAGGATTGAGGCAATCCGGCGCATGTCCGCCACCATGAACCTGGCTCTGTCAGCCACTTTCTCTTCCCGGGCTTTTCTCCCCGCGATTTTAATATAGTGAGGCGAGATATCGGTGCCCAGAACCCTGATACCGCGCTTTGCCAGCGCGATGGAGTGGCGGCCAATGCCGCAGTTAAGGTCGAGGACTCGCTCCGGTTGGAACCCCTGTTCTTTCAGGTAGCTGAGAAGGGAGGCGGTCTCCCTTGGAGCTTGCTTGAGGCGCTCCTCGAAGTGGCCGATAAACAGCTCCGGGTTTTTCTTAAAAAGCTCTTCCGTCCAGTGTGTCATGTGAATTCGCCGGAGTTAATTAAAGAGCTTATTTCACCGCAGCTAATTCTGACTGATATCGTACCTATAGATGTTTCCATTTGGAAAGCATCAGGTTTTGTTCGTTGAGAAAAAACTTACCCTCTTCGGTGATATCAACCACTTCGGACCTGATAAGGAACTGAAGGCCCTGCTGGCTGTAATCGCGGCGGGTGAACATCCTGCGGAATATGGACTTTGGTTTCAGCTCCAGCTCGTCGATGGGCAGGGCATTCTTTTCCCCGATAGCATTCTTCTGCCGGAATGCCTTGATTACTTTCGGGATAGAACGCATTGTCATCCAGTAGGGTACGAAGAGGACCGTCAGGATAAACAGTATGACCATCAGTATTATGAACAGAATGCCTTGCGTATCCATAGGTAAATCACCCCAATCTATTACCTTTTATAAATGTTTTGCACTTAATATGTTGCCGTAGCACAATTATCTTCTATTGTACTATATCCGCTGTATTATTGTTTCGCTACTTGTGCCAGTTACCCACCAGCGGGATAAGGAAGGCGATGCAACCGGCAAAAAAGATGATGCTGCCGGTGAGCCCCAGCATATTATTGTCCGTAAGGCTCTGCGCGATGAAGAAGAAGGCACAGACAACGAACAGCAGCCAGCCGACAAGATGATAACGCTTCTCCGTTTTATTGATTGCAGCAACCTCCCATCTGGCAAATGCTGCGTGTACGGACTTATTATAGCACAATTTGTGCTTGGTATGGTCGCTGTTTCTCTGCTATCGTAAAGAGCCAGTCCGGAACGGTCGGGGTGAGGCAAGCTCGGGTCGCCCGCAGGGTGGCTGTTTCAAGTTGCGGCAGGTCACGTGGCAGTTTGCGGTGCATTCATCTATGGCCTGGAATCGACCGTCTGCCTGTTTCCGGGTGAAGGGCAGCACGAAGCGCTCGCAGTGTGCCAGCCCGGGGGAATCGGATTCGGTGGCGCTGAGTTCCTGGCAGGTGGCGTAGGTCATTCCGTTTTGCTCGGTCAGTCTTCTGAGATGCTGGTGCAGCGCCAGGCGAATATCCCTCCGCAGCAGATATCCCTGGCTGGTGCCGCCGCGCTCATAATGGTATTCCTTTTCAAATCTTGCGGCGGCTTCCGATGAGTAACTGTGAATCACGCCCCAAATTCGCTGCCACAGGCTGGTGCCGTCCGGGCCGACGGACTTCCGCGGCAACCGGCCGGTGCTGCTGACGATGTGCTTTGCCCCGGTCTCAGCGAAGTCTTTAATCAGCGCCTCGATTTTCTCCAGCGAGGCGTTGCCGTACAGCGCCTGGAAGAGGTGGATGAAGACGGGGTCGAAGCGTATCAGGGTATCAATGCCCAGGGCGGAAAGCCGGCGCACCGCCGCTAATCTCTGCTCCAGTGAAGGCGCTTCCGGAGAAAGCAGACGCAGGATATCGGCGGTGCCCTCTATGGTGACGGCGAT
>JAUWLN010000068.1 GCA_030613665.1 Dehalococcoidia bacterium | reverse complement strand
TTATCTGTTTTACCGTGTCTTTTACTTCTTGCCCATTGGTGGCATCACATATCATCGCCGATGCTTTGCCGCCTCCGGCTTCTATTTCACGGGCTGTGTTTTGCGCTTCTTCCGACTTGTCCAGCAGTATTACGTCGGCCTCTTCTCCGGCAAAACCCTGGGCAATAGCTTTGCCAATGCCCTGCGCACTCCCTGTGACAATGGTCACCCTGTCTTTGAATCGCATATTTCCCACCTTTTCCATCGTTATTCTATCCGCGATATATGATAATTTTTATTACCGGTGAGTGTCAATTTCATATCTCTCACTTGGTTTGACGGAAGCAAGAAGCTATCGGGTGTCCGAACACGATTTTTTGACATTTCCAAGTGATTGCTCCTAAAATCGATTAGATTAAAAAAAGGGGAGGAAATATGGCACAGACCGGAAAAGGGAACCTATGTGGCAAAATGGGAAAGATATTGCCGATAACGCTGCCCCCAAACAAGGACCTGTTTGAGAGCCTGAAAACAGCCTGCAAAGAAAACGGAATCCGTTATGCGGCAATTTTGTCTACGGTGGGTAGTCTACACCAATTGACTGTTGAAACCGTCATCGCCAGCAAAGATTCCAAAACCGGCACCGGACGTAGCCCACGCAAAGTTATACCCGGTCCCCTGCAGCTAATGAGTCTGGAGGGAATTATCTACGAGACGGATAAAGGCGAGATGGATGCCCATGTACATGGTTTATTTGCCGACCCGGATGGGAAAATCCATAGCGGGCACTTGGCGGAAGGTGGAAGCCCAATCGCTACCAGACTGGTAACGGTTCTCGGCGAAATCACCGGCGTTAAAGTGGTAGAACGGCTGGATAAGGAAAGCGGACATCTGGTGGTATCTGCTGAGCCGCTTTAAGACACTGATTTATAGCACGTCCTTTAAGAGCGCACCACTTCGATGACTGGCAGATGGTCACTATCGGTTAAGTTAAAGGAGAGTAAATATGCCATTTGGCACCGGTAAATATACTTATGAGTTAGATGATGGCTGGGCGAAGCTCCCGGAAGGATGGTCATTCGCCGATGCCTGCGGCCTGGCGGTTGATGCCGAAGACCGGGTATATGTCCTTAATCGTAGCGAACATCCGGTAATAGTGTTCGACCGCGACGGCAATTTCATTGCTTCCTGGGGGGAAGGTTTTTTTCAGCGAGCCCACGGCAGCAATATCGACCCCGATGGCTCCATCTACTGCACCGATGACGGAAACCATACCGTCTCCAAATTCACTCCAGAAGGGAAATTGCTGATGCAGATGGGCAACAAGGACCAGCCGTCAGACACCGGATTTGTTCATACGCCGGGGGCAACGCTGACCTCCTGTTTGCCCACGATAAAACGAGGTGGCTCACCGTTTAATCGGCCGACCGGGGTCTCGCTATCTTCGGCTGGTGAGATTTTTATCTCCGACGGTTACGGTAACGCCAGGGTACACAGGTTCTCGCCTGACGGCAAACTGCTTCTCTCCTGGGGAGAACCGGGTACTGAGCCGGGTCAGTTTCGACTGCCCCACTCGGTCTGGGTCGATAGCCAGGACGGAGTATGGGTTGTTGACCGGGAGAATTACCGGATTCAAATCTTTGACAAAGAAGGCAAATTTCTCGACCAGTGGACTGACCTCAGCCGGCCAACCGATATGGTAATTGATAGCGAACAGGTAGTTTATGTTTCCGAGTTAAACCAGAGGGTAAGCCTGTTTTCTATAGAAGGGAAGCTTCTGGCGCGCTGGGGCAGCCAAGAAGAAGATAAGGAGACATCTCTGTTCGCAGCGCCTCATGCCATCGCGGTGGACTCAAGGGGTGATATTTACGTCGGCGAGGTCTCCAAAACACAGGCCAAAATCGATAAAGGCTCCAGAACGGTACAGAAGTTCGTCCGCAAGACCTGAATCAGGTGCGGTTGCAGAATCATAAAAATCAAGAGGAGGACAGATTATGAGCAACGATTTGGTAAAAGGAGTGGTAGATTACTTTAAATCCGACCACTGGCAGGAATATATACGGCATTTAACTCAGAAAGAAGAAGAGCTATATCACACTCACATGTTCGTCTGGAATAGAATAGCCCCGGAGTCCATTGATAAGCTGTTCACGGGGTATTTTGCTCGCAAGGGAATGGCGCTGGACCGGAAAATAGACATCCTCACTCCCGGCGCCAAAGACGTAATTGCCGCGCACAACGTTCACCCCCATGACCCAGAAAGCTCTCTCTATCTGCCGCACCTGGACTGGTTCTGGAAATACAGACCGGACGTAATCATCGAGCCTTCCAATCCCGCGGAGTTCGGCGAGGAAGGAAAGAACGTCCTGGCTTGGGGAAAGAGCTACATGCAAAACTACCTCAAGCAGTTTGATTTCAAATCCGTCGGTCCCCGGGAAGAGCGCGAAATCGCCAAGTATTTCCAGTCAGCCCACTGGAAGAAAGCCCTCCGGCTCGTCGAGGACCCTCTATATAATCACTATCACTTCAATGTGGAACTTAACTTTGAGCCCTGGATTCTGAAGGTTTTTGCCGTTGAGGCTTTAAAGGAAGTGGGATGGATCGTGGACCATGTGGTCCCCTGCGTTTATAAAGGAATAGGCGGCAAATACCAGGGTAAAATGGTGTTTCTCGGCGCCTATCCTGAGGAGGTTTATGATATCGCCTGGTATTACACGCCGGACGTGGTCATCAGGCCAACCACCTTTGAATTCTCCGGAGACCTTCCTGAGGATGGTGACTTTCGCTTCAATGTAACCAGAATTAAATACCGAGATGAGCTGGTGCAAAGAGACGATTACGTAACCCTGACCGATGAGCAGGTAGAAGAGGTGCTTTCCAAAGTATAATGCAAATACATAAAGACCGCGCCCGGTTACTCGTACACGGTCACACCTGTACTGTGCTCGGTTATATAATCCCAATCTAATTCTACGCCCAGACCAGGCCCCCGGGGCACCTGGATACACCCATTCTCGTCAATAGCGTCCATACTGTCCCGGTAGTCGCCCTTGTAGACGGGCGGGTTGAAGGGCGGGACTCTGGGGTGGAGCAACCCCATCTCGTAGTAGTTACTGTTACGCATCGCGGCCATCAAATGTCGTTGCGCGGGACCCTGGCCGTTCAGCTCTACATCCAGGCCGAAGCCTTCGGCGGCATGGGCTATCTTCATAACCCCGGTTATGCCACCATCGTAGTTGGGTTGGGCGCGTACAAAGTCAGTGCCGTCCGCGACAATGAAGTCCACATGGGGCTCCAGCCCGCGTACATGTTCCAGTTGCAGGAGGGGTGTCCTGACCAATTGCCGTAGCTTGCGATGGGCGAAGGCGGAAACACCCCCGTCCTGGAAGGGGTCTTCCCACCAGAAGAACCGCTCTTCGTCGCAAGCCCAGCCTATTCTCAGGGCCTCCCCGAACGTCTTGATGGCACAGAAAGGGTCCAGCATCAGATTCATTTTACCCCCGACCCGTTTCCCAACGGCATGTATGACCGCTATATGCCGCTCAATGGGGGCATCCTGCCAGAGATGGAGCTTTAATGCCGGATACCCCATCTCAAGGCACTGCTGGCCGAAGTCTGCGTAGGCCTCGGGGCTGTTCAGCCCCCCAGGGGAGCTATCTGCCGCATAGGTGCTGGCGTAACAGGGGAGGCTGGTCCGGTAGGCACCTAAAAGTTCGTAGACAGGGGCTTCATAGAACTTGCCTGCCAAATCCCACAGGGCGATGTCCACCTGGCTCATTCCCATACGGGCCTGGTAGCGCAGGGCCTGTTTGGCTTCGTTATATATCGCCTCTCGTTCCAAGGCGTTTCGTCCTATCAGAGAACGGACAAACGTGGGCAGAGCTGAGTACTCGGTGGCAGTTCCGCCTACATGCTCGCCAATGATACCTGAATCACTGAAAATCCTGATGGCGTGGGCCTTCAGGTGCGTAACTGCACCCGGCTTGTAGACGGGAATGGCGATGGGTGGCTCTATCTCTACATCTTTCATCTCAAACTCGAACTGGTGCACCTCGACCTTGGTGATTTTCGGCCTGTTTTTCATGATTTCCCCTCCTCTATCAATATTCAAGTAGGCATTCCGGGTAAATTTAGCCACTACGCATTATACCAACTCCAGCCAAGCCACACTAGGCAAACATTTTTTCAAACACAATACATACGTTGCCACTGATTCGCAGCCTGTATTTGACAAAATAAAAGGGTGAGATTAAACTACATAAATCCTATTATGAAGCTAATCTGTGAAATGCAGGGCACTTTCTCTGTTACCATCAGTCGATGGCAGTTGAAATTGTCTTTTTTCGCCGGATACCGCAAATTATAGATTATTTGGATTGGGGGTGATAGCTTTCTAATAAAATAGGCAGGTTCAGGTCCCATTTTTTAAAGGAGGATGAAATTGAGTAAAAGATTATTTTCTCTGGTAATGATATTGGTCCTGTTAGGCGGACTGGTGGCTGCGGGATGCGCAGCACCTGCACCAGCACCTGCCCCAGCACCGGCACCTGCCCCAGCACCAGCGCCTGCCCCAGCTCCTGCTCCAGCACCATCACCATCACCGGCCCAGCCTGAGAAAGCGTTTAACTGGGCGGTACAGCACAAGAGTGCCGCGGGAGACATGTTGGTGATGTCGCTTCAGAACCTAGCCGACGATGTGGAGGCAGCCAGTGGTGGACGCTTTATAATCAAAGCTTATTCCGGGGGTTCCGTGGCACCAGCTGGTAAGGAGTTTGACGCCGCCGAGAGTGGCCTGATTGATATCGGCGTGGAAACCGGCTCCTGGTTGAAGGACAGATGGCCTTACGCTGATTTGTTCACCTACAGAACCGCTAGCATGACGGCACTGGAGATGCTGCTGTGGAATGAGGTAGGAGGAGGTCTGGAACTAGCCCGTGAGGAGGTGCAAGATAGTAACGTTTACGTCTTCAATGGCTTGCCCATGACCCCGGAAATATTCCTCAGCTCTACGAAGCCGATAAACTCACCGGCAGACCTCGACGGGCTGAGAATCCGCACCGCCGGTGGCGGCATTGACGGTGTAGCCTTCGCCGAGGCAGGGGCTTCGATAGTTTCGATTGCCGGTGGCGAGGTCTATGAATCCGTGCAAAGGGGGGTACTAGACGCTTTCCAATACAGTTCTCCGTCAATGGATTACTCCAATGCCTTCTACGAGATTGTCGATTACGTCTATATGTCGCCCGTCCGACAGCCTACGGACTATCACTACTACTACATCAACAAAGATTCTTATGACGAGCTGCCGGCTGACCTCCAGGAACTGCTCCAACTCGCACTTCGCCGACATGGCATGGAATTTTTCATGAATCAGGCTCAAGAGGATACCGTAGCCCTGGCGTTCTATAGAGACTATGGCATTACGATTGAACCGATGGCAAAGAGCGTGGAAGATTTATTGAGTGAAGTAGCCGCAGTCGAATATGCCAAGCTGGCCGCCGAATATCCTTTCGCAAAGAAGGTGATAGAATCACAGGACGCCTTCTACGCAAAGATAAGAGAAGCATTTCCATCAGGTCTCTAAATCAAGCTCGGATTTCACTCCCCCGGGAATATTCTCGGGGGAGTGAAACTAATATCAAGAATAATTAATCTAAAATATGAGAAGCATACTACACACAATTGATTCTATCAACGACAAAGTAGGAAGTGCAGCACGCTGGTTATGTCCAGCACTGGTGTTGTTAATAACCCTGGAAGTTACGAGACGTTTCGTCTTCAATTCACCGTCAATGTGGGCCTTTGAGACCGCAATGATGGTCGGCGCCACCTTATATGTCTTCGGCTGGGCCTATGTACATCGTCACCGGGCCCACGTCAGGGTAGACGTTTTTTATGCCCACCTGCCACGCAGAATGCAAGCCCTGATTGATGTCCTGGGTAACATAGTCTTTTTTTTCCCATTTATTATTATGTTTACCATTGCGGCTGTTAACAAGGCCCAGTTTTCCTGGGCAGTTAATGAGAAAATGGAGGAGACCGTTTGGTATCCTCCATTCGCCCCATTAAGAACGCTGATTGCCATAGCACTTATTCTGCTTGCGCTTCAAGGTACCGCTAATTTCATCCGTGATTTCTATGTGCTGATAAGGAACAAGCCCTATGATTGATTTGAGTCCAGAACTTCTTACCGCCATAATGCTGGGTGGAATCGTGGTGGGGGTACTGACTGGTTTTCCCGTAGGCTTCGTTATCGGTGGCATAGGGCTAATAGTTGGGTACTCTGTATTTGGGGATATCATCGGCCAGGTGCTTTATGAGCGCGCCATAGGCCTGTTGATAAACTACATCCTTCTGGCTGTGCCCCTGTTTATCTTCATGGGCACCATGCTGGAATATTCGGGGATTGCCGGAAAGATGTTTGATGCCTTGTACGTATGGTTCGGTAGCACAAGAGGTGGGCTTGCCGTGACCACGGTCTTAATCGGGACAATTGTGGCCGCCACGGTGGGAATTATCGCCGCCTCAGTTACCATGCTGACACTGGTTGCCCTCCCGACCATGGTAAAACGAGGTTATAGTAAAAGTTTAGCCGCCGGTTCGGTTTGCGCCGGCGGTTGTCTGGGCATTCTCATTCCACCCAGCGTGATGCTGGTTCTTTATGGGCCGATGGCTAATATCTCGGTGGGAAAGCTGTTTTTTGGTGCCTTCATCCCCGGCTTTATGCTTTCTGGTTTGTATTGCACCTACATTTTAATTCACAGTTATCTGCAACCCAAAATAGCACCGGCAATACCACCGGAACTAATGCCTAGGATATCATATTGGAAGAAAACGGTTAATCTTATTATAGCGGTCCTTCCGACTGGTATTCTTATCGTGTCTGTGCTGGGCGTTATTTTCATGGGTGTAGCTCCTCCCAGCGAAGCCGCTGGCATGGGCGCCTTCGTGGCGACACTGCTTACCATAGCTTACGGCAGGTTTAACTTCAAAGTCCTGAAAGATGTCTCACTGAGTACGCTAAGGTCGACTGGTTTTATTTTTCTCCTCTTAGCCGCCGCCGTTGCCTTCATCGGCGTATTTGTCCGTGGTGGAGGAGATGAGGTAGTGGAAAAGCTCATTGTAGGTGTCCCTGGTGGGCGCTGGGGTTCTTTCGCAGCCATAATGTTCATTATCTTTATTCTAGGCTTTATTATTGACCCTTTAGCAATTATCTTCCTCATGGTTCCAATAATAACGCCTATCGCCGCGACTCTGGAGTTTAACCCTCTCTGGTTTGCGCTGATGGTCTGCGTTAATTTTCAAATGGCTTTTATGACCCCTCCTTTCGCTATGGCTATATTCGTGGTCAGGGGTTCTGTCGCGCCAGAACTGGGAGTGACTATGGGCGACATAATCCGGGGAGTAATACCTTTCGTTTTCCTTATAATGATAGGCCTGGGTTTATTGATTATTTTCCCTGAACTTATCCTCTGGCTACCCGGCATGATGATAAAGTAGCGGCCTGAATGCCAGCCGGCTCCGAAAAAGGGAATTAGAACAGCTACACACCAGTTACCGATGGCATTTATTCCGTGGTGCCTTTCCCTGAGAACAGGCACACGTAAGTATCAAGCAGCCACTCTGGATGAATCTGATGGAACTTCAGGAATTGAAGCATGAAATTTAAAGATAAGGTAACCATAGTTACTGGAGGCGCCTGCGGCCTTGGCAGAGCTATTGCCCAGTGCTTTGCCAAGGAAGGGGCTCTGGTGATAATTCTGGATAAAGCTGAAGAGGAAGCCGGGAACGCCGCCAGAGAGATAGAGTCACAGGGGGGTAAAGCGGTGGCGCTGAAAGTCGATGCCACCCAAGGGCAGGAAGTCATTAATATTGTTGCTAAAATAGCGGAGAAATGGGGTAGAATAGACATCCTGGTAAACAACATCGGTTGGAATGAATGCATATCTTTCCTGGAAACTGACGAGGCACTCTGGCGCACGTCCCTGGACATCAATTTACTGGTTCCGATGCGTTTCTGCCACGCGGTTTTACCCTATATGGTGAAGCAGCAGTATGGCAGGGTCGTTAATATCGCATCGATTGCGGCTAGACAGCCCAGGCCCATGGCCGTAACTTATAGTGCCGCCAAAGCGGGAGTTGTCGCTATCACCAGGTCGTTAGCCGTAGCCATGGCACCTTATAATATACGAGTCAACTGCATCGCTCCAGCGCTTATCGAGACTGAATTACTGAGGCAAAACACTCCTGAGCTTATTGGACCGATACTGAAGCAGACCGCACTTGGTAGATATTGCCAGCCTGAAGAGATAGCGGCGGCGGTGCTGTTTTTCGCTTCCGACGAGGCGTCATACATAGTGGGCCAGAGCCTGCATGTGGACGGCGGGAACTGCATGCTCTAAGAAACCTGATACGGGCCTATATCAGGCCAACAGGTGAAGTGAAGAAGAGGCGCAGGTCTTTTCACAGTTCACAATGATACACTGACCGTACTAAAATACACATATCACAGACTTCTCTACAGTAAGCCGTACAAAAAGGGGTGAAATGATGAAAAGAAAGCTTTTAGAACCCTTCCGAATAGGGAAAATGCCACTGAAGAATCGCATTGTTATGGCCCCCATGGAAACTCAGTACGCTGCCGAGGATGGCTGCGTAACGGAGCGTAATAAGGATTACTACGAGGCACGGGCCCGTGGTGGAGCGGCACTAATCATAGTGGAAGCTACCTATATCCATCGGCAGGGATGGGCTCATGCCAACCAGCTAAGTATCAGTGATGACAGGTTTATTCCGGGCCTGAGCGAGCTTGTTCAGGTGATACATAAGCATGGTGCCAAAACTGCCATCCAAATCAACCATGCCGGCCGGGACGCTAAAATGGCGGCACTGAATGGAAACCAGCTAGTAGCCCCGTCCCCGTTGGCCAGTCCTCTGGTCGGCAAGCTGCCCAAAGAGCTGACTGTAGACGAGATTGGGGAAATCCCTGCCGTTTTTGCGGAGGCGGCACTTAGGGCCAAGAAGGCCGGTTTCGATGGCGTGGAAATCCATGGAGCTCACGGCTACCTCATCAGCCAATTTTTGTCCC
>JAUWLN010000014.1 GCA_030613665.1 Dehalococcoidia bacterium | reverse complement strand
TGTCGGGCACATCGAGTCTCGCGTTCTGGTCATCTGTTCCACATTGCCACCAAAAGCATCGGTGAGAGCAGCCACAACCATAGGCGTGTTCATCATGCCGGGCAGTATGGCATTTGCCCGGGTTCCTTTCGACGCATACTGAACTGCCACCTCTCTGGTAAAGGCGATAACGCCTGCCTTTGAGGCGCTATAAGCAATGGTTATATAGGGCAAGTTTCTGATGGCATTGATAGAAGAGATATTGATTATGGAGCCGTGGCCCTGAGCTACCATGTGGGGAACGGCATATTTACAGGTCAGGAACATGCTCTTCAGGTTGACGTCCATCGTTTTATCCCAGTCTTCCTCACTCATATCCTCCACCCCGCCCGGTATTTCAATACCCACGTTATTATGCAGAACGTCAATCCGGCCATATGCCCGGAGGCACTCATCCACGATTTTTTTGCAGTCCTGTGACCTAGTAACGTTCGCCTGAACCGTGATGCTTTCTCCCTTTTCTTTATCGAGGAGGCTCTTCGTCTCCTCAGCAGCATCAAGGTTTATGTCCACCAGAACCACTTTCGCCCCTTCTCTGGCATACAGGATTGCCGTCGCTTTTCCATTACCCATGCCCGGACCTATTGAACCCGCACCGGTTACAACCGCCACCTTTTCTTTTAATTTATCGCCCATAAGCGAACCTCCTGTCTCTCTGTTCATTTTATTTTGGCGAGCCCTGGCACGAGCTCACCCATATTCTATATCATTGACGCGAAATAGGTGTATAAGTCCCATGCTGGCAGGTCTGGGCAGAAATGGCTGCTTGAAGAGTTCAAACCATTGTTTTTCGCACCCGGTCCAGGATCATTAATCCACCAAATTAAAGAAAAGTATTGACATTGGGTTTTTTATATTCAATAATATATCACTTTTACGAATATTATATACAACCAGTCGAACCAAAGAAAGAGAAGCATATACTTTATAAATAATGAGCCGAAATATCACCTGACCCCTGGAGTCGTAACAAAGGAGGTGAGCGCTTTCAGTAAATAGGTTCATAAACGGTTTATTCCCTATATTTTAACGGGAGGCGAAAAAATGAATAAGAAAATATTGCTGGTCTCAGTGGTACTGGTGTTAATCATGGGCTTGATTGTTCCCGGTTGTGCCCAGCCAGCCCCGGCCCCCGCACCGGGTGCCGCGCCAACGGCGGCACCGCCAGGAACTGAGTACCAGTATCAATGGCGAAACAGCAGCAACTACCCGACCGAGTCTGAAGGCGCTCAAGCTATGTTCCGTTTCGGCGACCTGGTAACGGAGAGGACCAAGGGTCGTGTTACGGTTACCAGTTATGCCGATGGGGTGCTGGGGGGATGGGACGCCATCCAGGAGATGGTCATCCGCGGCGATGTTGAGATGATGTTTGAAGCCCTGGATGATGCCTTTGACCCCAGAATCGCCGTAGGCTACTACATTCCGTACGTGTTCATTGACTACGATGCGGCCCAACGCCTGTGGGCTCCGGGTGGCTACGTCTATGAGACCCTGAACAATAAAATCATGATCCCACTGGGCTACCGGGCTCTCGGTGCCTGGTGTGCTGGCATCGGTGGCATAACCACCAGGGACGTTCCTCGCGACCCATGGAACACCGATGTAGCCAAGGACATGAAAATCAGGGTCATGGCCCTGACCGCCTGCCAGCTCACCGCCGAGACTCTGGGCTACATGGTGGTGGGCATGCCCTTCGCTGAGGTCTATACCTCCATGCAGACCGGCATCGTCGATGGCCAACAGGGTGGCGGCACCATGCAGGCCTGGATTTTTAAAGACATAAATAGTTGCTATCTGCACTACAAGGACTACATTGAGCCCATCTGGTTTTCCGTCAATAATGATTCCTGGGCATCATTGACTGAAGAGGACCAGCAGATTCTCACCGAAACTGCCCAGCAGATGCAGAATGAGCAGGCGACATACGCCGAGGAGATGGACGAAAAGTACATGCAGATGCTACGAGACTATGGCTGGACGGTTCTGGAACCCACTAATGCGGAGTGGGAACTCATGCAACAAGCCGTCTTCGAAGAGGTCTGGCCAGAGCTCACCCCAATCATTGGTAAAGCCATCATCAATGACCTGTATGATGCGCTGGGGATAGCACGTCCTGGATAATTGACTGGAATAGGCACGTTTTACTTTATCGGTGAGGGGGCTCAAATCGAGTTCCTTCACCGATTGGATGTGAAGAAATATGGCGGCTGCAATCAACTCTTTTGCCAGGAAGCTGACCTTTCGCTGGATACCATCGCTGATGTGGTGGGTGATACTGATATCGTGTGTCCCCCTGGTGTTGCTTATCTTTACTCAGGTGTGGCTGCGCTATGTCTTCCATGTTCCCATGCTCTGGGTGGAAGAAATCGCGGTTACGCCTGCCTTCTGGGTCTACATGATGGGGGCGGCTTACGCTGTTTACGAGCGCTCTCACATAAAAGTGGACATAGTGGAAATTGCGATCCATAACCCGAGGAGGCGGTTGATAATCAGATTTATTTCCTCAATCATCACACTTGGATTAGCTATGCTTTTTGTCTGGTGGGGCTATCAATTCTTCGTTTCGGACCTGGCACTAAAAATGGAGACGGCGACCTTAAGATACCCCATGATTTACGGGCGCTGCTCTATCTTCTTCGGAGCTGGTGTACTGGGGGGCTTTTATTTCTGGGTAGAGACCATTGACCTGGCACGCCAGCTATTCTGGCGCAAGCCTCCGCTACTTGAAAAGAAGGAGGCGTAGAGCGAAGTGGAAACCGCTTTATTTGGCATACCGAACCTGGGCATATTCCTTGACCTGGCCATCCTGGTTGGTCTCCTCCTGCTGGGCGTCCCCGCCCCCTTTGCCTTCATGGCAGCACTGGTATTTCTCGTTTATACCTACGGGTTTGAGCCCGGGGCGCAACTGCCCATGGCTTTCCACAAGCTGAAATCATTTACCCTTCTTTCCGTCCCCTTCTTTATCATGCTGGGAGGGTTCATGAGTTTGGGAGGCATGGCCGATAAGCTGGTCGCCGTGGCCGAGGCCCTGGTGGGCCGGATTAAGGGCGGCCTGGGCGCAGTGACGATAATAGCCTGCGCTATGGTTGGAGCTATCGCCGGTACCTGCTCGGCGGCAGTAGCATCACTCGGTGGAATTGTGGTTCCACAAATGGAAAAACAGGGCTACTCCCGGGGTTATGCTACCGGGATGCTGGCGGTGGCATCGGTACTGGGGCAGCTGATTCCCCCGAGCGTGCCGATGATACTCTATGGCTTTGTTACGTATATGCCAATCACCGCCTGTTTCCTGGCCGGGGTTGGTCCGGGTATTCTCACTGTCGTCATTTACTGTATCGTTAATTATTTCATGGTACGAAATAATCCCAGCATCAAGGTGGCACCATCGATACCGTTTAAGGCACAGGCCAAGCGGGTGGGAGTGTCTATTCGCAAAGGGTTTTTTACCCTGTTGATGCCCATTATCCTCCTGGGGGGTATTTACGGCGGTATCTTCACCACCACCGAAGCCGCCGTGGTGGCCCTGGTCTATGCCATAATCATCGGGGTGTTTGTCTATCGCTACCTCAGCATCAGGATGGTCGGGAATGTCTTTGTCTCCCAGTGTGTAACCACCGGAGTGGTCATTCTGATGGTTGTCTTTGTGATTATTTTAAGCCGGGTCATGACCATGCAGAATATCCCACAGAGCTTAATCGCGATGATAAGTGGCGTTACGGATAATTATTATGTAACACTCCTTCTGATAAACCTCTTTCTCATCTTTCTCGGCATGATTGTTGACGATTTCACCGGCACCCTGCTGGCAGCACCTCTTCTGTTTCCGCTGATACAGCACATCGGAGTTCACCCCATTCATTTTGCTGCCATCCTGGGTGCAAATCTGGGTTTGGGAAATGTCACCCCACCCACGGCTCCCATCCTCTACCTGGCAGCGCGCATCGGCAATGTCAGCGTTGATAAAATGATAAAGCCGGCACTGATTTTCATGGTTTTCGGCGCCCTGCCGGTGGTGCTGGTCACTACCTACTGGCCCGACCTGTCGTTGTTCCTGCCCCGGCTGATAATGCCCACGGTGATGGCAGGGCTGGGAGGATAAAGCTAAAAAAACAAGAACATTGCTGAGAGGAGACGGCTGAATTCGCCATTAAGGCCTGTAATCGGGTACAATAAAGAAAACCTTTTAATTTGTGAAATCATAGGGTAAAATATCGCCACAAGAACCAGGGGAGGGTAAGAAATGACAATCAATACAGTAAACATTGTTGACGAGTATATCAGGACACATCCCGGCTCACAGAAGTTACACGAACGGGCATTGGGTTTTTTCGCCGCCAATGGCGCTACTCACCAGGCCCGAGTTTTCGACCCTTTCCGACCCTACATCGCACGAGCACTTGGAACCCGCAAATGGGACGTCGATGGTAATGAATATCTTGACTACGTCATGGGACATGGCGCCCTGATACTGGGACATGCCCATCCGGCTGTTGTCCAGGCAGTACAGGAACAGGTAGCCAAGGGCACTCACTACGGGGAAAATCATGAGAATGAGGTGGCATGGGCGGAGCTGATTCAGCACAACATGCCGGCAATGGAGAAGATGGAGTTCTTCCCCTGCGGCCAAGAAGCAAACATGATGGCGATTCGCCTGTCCCGTCTCTTTACCGGGCGCAAGAAGGTACTTCGCTTTGCGGAAAACTTCCACGGCTGGGGCGACGAGGTTGTTGTCACCAATACCCCAGGGGTAAGCAATGACTACGTTACCATGATACCCGGACATGATTTGCCGCGGCTGGAAAAAGAGCTGGCTACCAGAGAGTATGCCATAGTCATGGCCGAAGGTGGCGGTGCTCACATGGCCGGCCAGATTCCCTGGGACACTGATTTCATCCGTGGTATCCCCGCGCTGGCGCGCAAATATGGCACCATTTTCCTCATTGACGAAGTGGTCACCGGCTTTCGGGACGCTCCCGGCGGCTGGCAGTCCACCATCGGGGTCACTCCTGATTTGACCAGCCTGGGCAAGATTATCGGCGGCGGGCTCGGTGTCGGCGCGGTTGGTGGTCGCGCCGATATTATGGATATGCTCAAACCCAAGGCTCCTCCGCAGCCTTTCGCCCGACATTCGGGAACCTGGAACGCCAATCCGCTTACCGCAGCTGCCGGTGTTGCTGCCTGCAAGCTCTACCTTGATGGCGAACCGCAGCGACGTGCCAATGAGCTGGGCGCTTACCTCAGAAAGAAAGGTAACCAGGCGCTGAAGGCTAAAGGACATGCCGGCCGGCTCTACGGGAGAACGATTGTCCATCTCTATCTTGGCCCGGCTGATTATGAACCGGCTGATGACAGCCTGCCCCCGACCAGCGATGTGGCAAAATTAACCTCCGGAGTCGCGCAGAAAGAAAGGCTCTGCCTGCATCTGCTTCAGAGAGGCATCGCTACTATGGGCGGAAGGTTCTTTGTCCTGTCCGGTATGCATACCGAAGAAGAGCTTGACCAGGCGGTGGATATCCTGATTTCAAGTCTGGACGCGATGTCAGCGGAGGGAAGCCTAAAGTAACCTCTCGCGGGTAGCTGCATAGCTCGAGGGATATTCTTAAATCGAAACCTCGCCTCCCGGTATGTGGCTTTGCATTTTCACGCGTTTCACATCACAGGTAAGGTGAAGTGAGGGACAACCTCAAACCGAACTGGTCGCTAATCTCTCTCCTGACCTCGCGGTATAGCTCTATGCACTCTTTGTTTGGCTGTCCAACCACAACATCAAAGTACTCATAAAACTTTTTCCCGGCGGGCGGGTCTTTTAACCCGCTTTCATATTTGGCAAGCAGCGCATTCACGATTTTGTTCGCCTCTCTGCGGCTCATACCGGCTGCGGAATGAGCTATCGCGTTGCCGAAGATACTCTCTAACGGGCCGGAATTATCCACAGTTATGCCTCTCGACGGTGGAGCAATTTCAACGGAACCACCGGATACCACCGAGGCGATAATCGCCGCGCTATATTCGTAATAACTCATCCCGGTCATCGGCCCGGCTACCGAATATACCGGACCGACCATTGGCAGTGCGCTGTGGCGCGCCGTAGCTTGATTTGCTATGCTCCGTGCCCAAATTGTATCGCGATTGGAAGTCGTGCCCATCTCAATCGGGACGGCAAACGGATGCTGTGCCACACCCCGCAGGACGAGCAGGTCCACCGGATTATAGGCAGCGCTAACCACCGCCACGCCCGCCGGGCCTCCGGCGAAGCCACCCAGGATAACCCCGTTTTCCGCAAAGGTCAAATTCCCCACGGATTGCGCGTAGGCGACCTTATTTAACGCATCAAGGTCTACCTTCAACTCGTGGACTGTCCCTATTTCCAGGAAATCAGTCCTCGGGTTACCAAACCCGTGACCGGCAACGTGCTCTTGCGCCCTTATCGCTGAGGATACCTCATTCACTACGGGCATTCCCGGACGCCCTGCCCGGCGTAAAGCCTCACGGGTCAAAAGTATCGTCCTGATGGCGCCCTCCATCCCCAGAGGGCTGCCCGCCACCAGCGGCTGTCCATCCAGATTGGTCAGGCAAGGGGCGGAAATCCCGTCCGAAAGGGGGTCCTCGGCATATGTTTTGACTATATTGATTAAATTTAATTCGCTGGAGACAGGGCCGGCACCCGAGCCAGAACACCAGGGGGGCGTTTCGTCTTCCGGGAAACGCCGTGGCATCACCCGGGCGTCTTTTCCTTCACCATACACGGCATTAACGGGCGCCGATTCAAGGGCCCCTTCTATCTCCTCCCGGCTGAACAGGATACGTCTTTCCGTATCGAGACAGTAGACCCCCGTATCAACGAGAAATTCCATGGCCGCTTCCCAGACCCTGTCCGCCAGGTCGTCATCTGCGGGAACCGGAGTCTGCGGGTCGTATTTAATACCGTACTTCTCCAGGACTCTGCGCAAATTGGGCACAAAGATACCAAGGTCAAAATCCCGCTCCGTGCAGATTGGACCGTTTATGGCTCGCTCAACAACCGTCTCGAAATTTATCATCAGCCTGTAATCTGTTCTTACCCTTTCCGAGAGATTTGTTTATTTATCAGGCTTTAGACGCCATTGTTTCACTTCCGCTTGTATAGCTTCTCCAGATTGCCGGAAAAGGGTCAGTCGTAAAGGTGTGATTTAATCGTTTCCACTTGCTGTTCGTATTTTTTCAGCAAAGTAACGGCCTGCTCTTCATCTACCTGTTGAAAGTTTATCTTATCTCCTGGCTTTGCCTGTGCTATTCTGGGTATATCCACGCTGACCGTGGTAGCGATTTTAGTATAACCGCCTGTGGTCTGCCGGTCAACGAGTAAAATTATGGGTAATCCATCTCCGGGCAACTGGACGGCGCCAAGCGGAATGCCATCTGATACGATGTCGGCTCCTTCCCGATGCTGTATGCAGGGGCCCTCAAGGCGATAGCCCATGCGGTCCGCCTGAGTGGAAACTGTATATTCAGAACTGAGAAAAGTGCTGATACCTTCTTCGGTGAAGAGGTCATCCTGGGGCCCGAGGATAACCCGAAGCGCTATTCGGTTTCCATACACCGGTATGTATTCAGAAGGCATTCGGGCTACTGTTGCGGAGGCGATACTTTTGTTGGACTGCAAAATATCTCCCTTGCGCAAAGGCCTGCCGCCGAACCCCCCGATGCCAGCTCTGGTATAAGTGGAGGCGCTCTGCATCACCGGTGGAACGGCAATACCTCCGGCTACGGCCAAATAGGCGCGGCAGCCGCTGTTTAACCGGGGGAAAGAGAGAACATCACCGCGTTTCAGCAACCGGCTCTCCCAGGTGGAAGTAATCTCTCCATTTACGGTCGCGGCCAGGTCCGCCCCGGCAATGGCAATCATTGTCTCCCGAAGCGCGCGTAGCTGGCAGCCGAGCAATGTTATTTCCAGCGAAGCCGCCCCTTCAGCGTTGCCGACCAGAAGGTTGCCGACGCGAAAAGCGTAACTGTCCAGCGCCCCCGAGGTCGGCACGCCGAACTGCTGGTAGCCAGACCGGCCGAGGTCCTGTACCGTGGTCAATGGCCCCGGCTGAATGACTTCAAAAACTTTTATACTCACTTAAGTGATATCCCTCTCAGTAAGTTGGTATGTACCATTTCGGACCGATTCTTTCACAATGGTGAACTCTTCCGGAGTAACGCTGACAAAGGTCAGGTAATCACCCGCCTGCAGTATTGAAGGTGGCTCCCGGGTGGGGTGAAAGAGTTCGAGCGGCGTCCTCCCGATGATTTGCCACCCGCCGGGACTTTCCGCCGGATAGATACCGGTCTGATTGCCGGCGATGCCCACCGAGCCGGCGGGTATCTTCAGGCGCGGCGTTGTTTTTCGGGGCGTCGCAATATCCGATGACATGCCGCCCAGATACGGAAACCCCGGCATGAAACCAATCATATATATCAAATAACGCGCGCCGCTGTGTATCCGGACCACTTCGGCGGCGCTCAGATTATTGTGGCTGGCGACCAACTCCAAATCCGGACCGAACTCGCCCCCATAGGTGACCGGTACGTCAATGAGCCTGCGTTTGGGCAATTCACTGCTGGTTAAAGATTGGAGCAGGTGGCCTATGGCTTCCCGAAACTCCGGAGCGCTTATCTGCAGCGGTTCAAAATAGACGAGGAGAGAACGATATGTCGGAACCGATTCCACTACTCCCGGAATACCAGCCTTTTCTATGGCAAACTGCAGGTTCCTGACGCGCTGATTTACGTCCGGGTCGATGCTATCCCCGAGCTCAATGAAGATAGCACGGTCGCCGCCGCTGAGGAACCGAGGTTCTTCGTATATCATGACCGGAAATCAGATAAACTGGCTTACTGGTATAACTTGAATCCCTGCCGCCTCCATCCTCTCCCTTAGCTTGCGTGCCAGCTCGACGGCGCCCGGCGTATCCCCGTGCAGACATATGGTGTCGGCTTTAACCGGGATTTCCTGGCCGTCGATGGCGGTGGCTTTCTGCTCCAGGACCATCTTCAAACTGGCCGCGATGACCTGCTCCGGGTCTTCAATAACCGACCCGAGTTGACTTCTCGACACCAGGGTGCCGTCCGGATTTAAGGCGCGGTCGGCAAAAATTTCACGGGCTACTTTAAGGCCGACCTCCTCGCCGGCTTCAATCCAGACTGAACCGGAGAGCCCAACCAGTATCATTCCGTCGTCAACTTCAACAACCGCCTCGGCAATGGCCCTCGCGATTGCTTTGCTGGCCACCCCCATATTATACAGGGCGCCATGCGGCTTTACATGCTGCAATCGTTTTGACCCGGTGAAAGCCTGAAGGGCCCCGATTTGATACTTCACGTAATTTTTGGCTTCCTCTGGCGTTACTTTCATCTCCCTGCGCCCGAAGCCGATAAGGTCGGGAAGGCCGGGATGTGCGCCTATAGCCACGCCAGCCTCTTCCGCCAGCCCAACCGTTCTCTGCATCCACATCGGGTCGCCGGCATGGAAGCCGCAGGCGATATTGGCCGAGGTAATATATGGCATCAGCTGCTCGTCGAGGCCGAGTTTATAGCTGCCGTAGCTCTCACCAAGGTCGCAGTTGAAATCAATCGTCTTGCCCGTTTTGTACCTCCGGAACTGTATATTTATTCTTTACAGGGCCGCCAGGTCCTCGTCATGCAGGTCGGTGATGAACATATGTCCCGGCGAATGAGTAATCATCTGTGTTGGCTTTGATTCCAGCGCAACTGCCTGAGGGGTGACGCCGCATGCCCAGAATACGGGTACCTCGTCTTCTTTGAAGACCGTTTGGTCACCCCAATCCGGCTTCGACAGGTCGACAATGCCGATTTTCTCCGGCTCGCCGATATGGACCGGAGCGCCGTGCACCCCGGGATACCGTGAGGTAATCTGCACCGCTTTCACCACCTTGTCCCTGGGAATGGGACGCATACTCACTACCAGCGGCCCGTGAAACATTCCGGCAGGAGTCGTGGCTATGCTGGTGGTATACATGGACACGTTTTTTCCCTCATCAATGTGGCGCATCTCAATGCCCGCCCTTATCAGGGCGGTTTCAAAAGTGAAACTGCATCCCAGCAGGAAAGAGACCAGCTCGTTGTTCCAGTATTCTTTTATATCTTCGGTTTCGGCGGTGAACTTACCATCCTGATACACCCGATAGAGAGCGATGTCCGTCCGGATATCAGCTTTGGGTGCGGTTAAGACCGGCTCGCAGCTGCCGGGTTCGAGCACTTCCAGGACAGGACAGGGCTTGGGGTTGCGCTGGCAGAAAATGAGGAAATCAAGAGCATATTCCCTGGGTAGAACCACCAGGTTGGCCTGAGTAAAGCCGGGGGCCAGCCCGCAGGTGGGCTTCAGCAATTTCCCTGCCCGGATTTGCTGCCTTGTCTCCTGAGATATATTATTCGGCATGGTCAGACCTCTTAAAACTCGCCAGTTATTTATGTTTTCCCGCAGTGGCGTTCTCTTTTATCGAACAGTGCTAGTGTAGTCATTATTATATGCCTTGTGATTGTCAATTTCAAAGCAATTATAGCCCATAGATGTCCGCTTTATCTATGCAGTTCCTTAATTATGTGATAAAAGTCGCTGTTGTTTATCTCGAAAAGAATCATTATTAAATAGGGGTCGCGTTTAGCCGAATTGTAAATGAGGTGGATGTTATGAAACGCAAGTTCTTTACGGTAATACCAGTGGCCGTAATCGTACTTACTGCAATGATAGCCGGAATTGTTTTTTCACTAAACAAGGCAGGATTTACGAGCGATGTCATACCTGAGGAACTGCAGACCGTTGAGGTCAGGGAATATGAAGGGGAAAACCTGTCCTCGGTCAATGATTTCCGCGAGAACTCCATCAAGGGCCCACAGCACGTTGATATCGCCACATATGAACTTGAAGTCACCGGGCTAGTGGAAAAGCCGCTGAGCTTCACCTACGAGGACTTGCTTGAGGACTACAAACATTACGAGAAAGTAGTAAGGCTGGACTGCGTGGAGGGGTGGAGTGCCAATATCCTCTGGGAAGGCATGCTGGTGAGGGATATACTTAATGATGCCGGGGTACGGCCGGAGATAAAGACAGTCATCTTCCACGCCTATGATGAGTACACCACTTCTTTTCCTATAGACTACATCATGGATAATGATATCATTATGGCCTATAAAATGAACGAGATTACCATGCCTGCGGAACGGGGCCATCCCTTCCAGCTCGTCGCCGAAAGCAAGTGGGGCTACAAGTGGATAAAATGGATAACCAAAATTGAGCTCTCCGATGACGAATACCACCGTGGCTACTGGGAGAGCCGCGGCTACTCCAACGATGCGGACCTGGACGAGGGTTTCTTTGAGTTCATGCCTTAAGATGTTTTTCTGTCAGTCCGCAAAAAAAGCCGCCTGCGCCCGGTTCTGGCCCACGTGCGCGGGGTTAGCCGAATCGAATAACCGGCACCAGAACGGCTTAAATGCCTAGCCTTTCACATGGGCAAAAGCTCCGATTGGTGTGCACAAACCCAAGCCCACGTCTTCATCCATTTGCCGGACAATCTCAGCATCAGCCAATTCGGTAATAAAGGCATCAAGCGTTCCCAGGACCGGGTTACCATTTTCCGCAAGGTGCCCGCCCAGTATTTTCCCCTCTCTGTCTGAGAAAATGCCGTGCAGGTGGATAAGTGTCTCATCTTTCTCCGACTGGAAGATGACGCCCTTGAGATTAAGCAGTTCTAAAGGGCCGGGCAGGACCTGGGGCTCGTCCAGACGCACGCCGTGCTTCGCCCTGGAATCGGGTACCAATAGTTGATAGGTCAGTTGACGCACGTTGCCGATGCCGTCGATAGCCCCGTATTTAATCCCGTTTTGCTCGCAAACTGCCTTCAGACCAGTGGCAATGTCCGTATGGGTCTTTAATCTTACCGGGACAAACCTGCCACATTTACCCAAAGCATAATAGGCGCCTAGTTCTGCCACTTTCTCTTTCCCCCCTTTTTCTTTTGTCTGTCACTTCATGCTGGAGTTATCTTATCATAGAGTCTGGAGAGTAATAAAACAATTCGTAATGCCGGTTAGTGGTAAAAAGGCGCGGTGAATTTCAAACCGGAAGGCTTGGCGCGGGGTTGTGGGATAAAAAAAGGAACCATTTTAAGCCTAATGAGACAAAATGCAGTTCCGTTGCATATCGAGGGCATGTAGGACCAACACAGGTATACAAAGCGTCAGTTTGTTAGGGGGATGTCCTTATTTTGATTGCATCAAGTAAAAGACGTAACCATAATAAGGTGAGTATTTTTTATACATGTCTATCTCTTGCTTACTAGCATCTAACACCGCTGATGCTTCCCGATTTCCTTTGTACTTGTGCCTAAGTAGATTTATTCGCCTCCGTAACGGCTTGTAGAAATCATCCCACCAGCCAGATTCAGGCAGGGTAAAACTACCCATCAAGTCATAACCCTCTTGTCCGATTATCCCCACATTTTCTGCTATGGTCTTAATTCCCGGGTACTCACCTTTCCAATAAGTACTTATCTCATTCGGCATATCTGTCCTAAGCCAAGTAAGTTCAGAAACTACTAGATAACCGCCTATTCTTATTAATGGCTTCCATTCACAAAGCCCCTTCGCAAACCCTATTATGTATACTGCACCTTCTGCCCATATAAGATCAAATGTGCCCTTGGCAAACGGGAGATTTAACATCGAACCATTTATTGTTTTGATTTTATTATCAAGCCCTTCAGCTTCAGCACGTCTTTTCAAATCATCTAAAAAGGGCTGATAATTGTCTAAAGCAGTAATTTGCCCTTCTGAAATCCGAGCCAGTTCTAAAGTCTGCATACCTGAACCACAACCCACATCTAAGATATTCGGTCGTGGTGGCAAAGTCGGTAAGAGCTTATATGCTTTTCGGGTATATTTGTTGCTGCCGGGGCCCTGCCGGGGCATATCGCTGAAAAGCTCATACATAAACTCGGAAACCATAATCTATAGTAGTATAGTGCTCTCCTAAATGATTATCAATGCAAGCGACATTATTAGACTTTTGTTACATATTGGATAAAAAAGGACCGTTTTTCTGTTGCTTCATCAGTTTGTTAAGAAGAAGAAAGCTGCCCTGTGGAAGTACTTTTCGTTGACTTGTGGACGTATAAGTTTTACAATTTTAACCTAGACCGTATCGAATAGCGTTGTTATCAGACGATCTTTCTGCCCCCGTCAATCTTGATTCAAGGTAACACCATATCTCTCAGAAATACGGCAGCCCTTTAGAGGAGAAGTGAGCCATGAAAAAGATAGTACTGATTATATTAACCTGTTTATTAGCCAGCAGCGTACTGGCGTTTTTAGCTAATTATTTTATCTATACGCCCATATTTGAAAACTTCGCCGTAAAAATAAGCGGTCAGCAGGATGAGATGTCTCGACTGGCACAATTTAATTTAGACCTTGAGCAGACATTGGCTAACCAGGGATTTTTAATATCCTCGCAGCAAACCCGGATTTCCACGCTTGAAACAGAAAAAAGTGATTTACAGATTGAACTGGAAAAGGCTGAAGCTGCCATAAGCTCACTGGAGGCTGAACTATCCGATAGGGAAAAAGAATGATATACTAAAAATCCCTGTAACCCGGAATTAGCCGGCGACCATCGCGGCTACCCGCTACTGAATGTGGCAAAATTCTAAAAAAAAAGCTATACTACCCATATGCTCTTGACAATTTTGCTCTTTGCTATTATTTTATATAGTAGTCCATTCAGAATATGTGAAGCTGCTCAATCAATAAGCCTAAATTCGACATTGCGCCTGAAATTGAAATTTAAGTGTGGCCAAGCTTTATGGGCTAGAGCGGCGCTTTATGGCGCTTGCTTTTAGTGAATAGCGAGTTGAGCAGAAATATACGAAAAGGGGGTGGTTAAATTCAGTTAGAACCATTACTTCGTTTAATGCTGTATTTTAATCAGTATAGGAGGTAGAACTTAGTGAGAAAATCGATAGTATTAGGGTTAATAGCATCACTATTAATTGTCAGCCTCATTGCTGCAGCTTGTGCCGCACCGGCTCCAGCACCAGCGCCGGCACCAGCACCAGCTCCAGCTCCGGCACCGGCACCAGGTCCGGCACCAGCACCGACTCCAGCACCATCTCCAGCTCCGGCACCAGCCCAACCCGCTAAAGTACTTACTCTGGTTGCCCAGTGCCATGCCGGCGGCGGCTCCACTTTCTGCAAGGGAGTAGCCGAGTATCAGGCTAACCTCGAAATTGCCAGTGGCGGCCGGCTCGATATGGCCCCACACGCGGGCGGCGAAATCGTCCCGTCGATGGTGGAGCTTGACGGTATCCACGAAGGCGTGCTCGACTTTGCCACCACCTGCACCATGTACTGGATGGACCGCTTCGGCCCCGCCTGCAACCTGTTCACCTACCAGATCGGCGGCCTTTCCCCCACCGAGCAGTTCTTCTGGATGAAGCTCGAGGGCATGGCCCTGCTACAGGAGATGTGCTCGGACTACAACGTGGTCTTCACTGGCGGGTTCCAGACCGTACCCGAGATGTTCATCAGCACCAAGGAAGCTCTCAACGGACCAGCGGACATCAAGGGATTGAAGCTGCGCACCGCCGGCGATGACGGCAAGATTTTCACCGACATGGGCGCTTCCGTGGTCACGCTGAGCAGCGAGGAGACCTACGAGTCCCTGATGCGAGGCGTGCTCGACGGTTATCAGCTCAGCTCCCCCGGGTATGACCTGTCGATGGCGATGTACGAGGTCTGCGACTATTTCTATCTGGGCTCGATTCGCCAGCCCCAGGAGTGGCAGCCACAGATGTGGAACACGGATACCTGGAATGCAATGCCTGACGACCTGAAGATGATGATTACCGAGATGGGCGAGGCCGCGGCCATGGACTACTATCTCTTCATGACCCAGCGCGACCTTGAAGCTATCCCGGTATTCAGGGAAAAGGGCGCCAATGTATTGTTCATCCCCGACTCGATCGGACAAGAGATGCTTGACCGAGGCAATGCGCTCTACGCAGAGCGCGCCGCTGCGGACCCGTTCTTCGACAAGGTCTGGGAATCCATTAAGGCTTTCCGGGCTGCCTACCGAGACGGCTGGCAGCGCATGTAGTTGCCAAGAGTTCCCTGCTTCGGGTTCTCCCGAAGCAGGGAACTTTAGCATTAACGAGAATAAAAAACGATGAGGAAAGTTTTTGAGACCGTTGATTTCATCAGTGAGGGAGCAGGGAACATTGCCCGCTGGTTTGGGCTTCTATTAATACTGGTCGTAGTCTATGACGTTGTTGCCCGCTATGTTTTTAACTCTCCGACGGTATGGGGCTACGAGACTGCCATGGCCCTCGGGATGTCTTTGTATTGCTGGGGCTATGCCTATACGGAGAGCCTCCACGCTCATGTCCGGGTGGACGTATTTTACATCCACATGTCACCGCGCGCCAGAGCCATCACTGATACCATCGGCGGCTTACTTTTCTTTCTCCCCGTAATTGGATTGGTCGTGTTCGCTGCCTTTAACAAGATGATGTGGTCCTGGGGCGTCATGGAAGTAAGCGTGGAGGGCTACTGGTACCCCCCGTGGTACCCGCTCCGGACGATGATTTTCCTCGGCTTTGCGCTACTGCTCATGCAGGGCATGGCCAACATCTCTCGCAACATATACCACACCATAAAGGGGAGGGCCTATGGAACTTAGTCCTGAACTGGTTACCATCCTCATGCTCGGTGGCATCCTGGTTCTGGTGATGACCGGCTTCCCTCTAGCCTACATCATCGGGTTCGTTGGCATTGCCGTCGGCATATTCCTCTGGGGAGAGCAAGTAAGCCAGGTTTTTTACCTGCGCATCTACCGGCTGATGGTTAACCGCGTCCTGCTGGCGGTGCCCCTCTTCATCTTCATGGGGGCGATGCTGGAACGCTCGGGGATAATAGAGAAGCTCTATACTGCCCTCTACCTCTGGCTGGGAGGATTTCGCGGCGGGCTGGCGGTGGTCACCATCCTGGTGGGTACGGTTATGGCGGCTACCGTTGGCGTCATCACCGCCTCGGTCACGCTGCTCACGATGGTTGCCCTCCCTTCGATGATAAAGCGGGGCTACAGCAAGAGCTTCGCCTCCGGTGTCTGTGTCGCCGGTGGCGTCCTGGGCATCCTTATCCCGCCCAGCGTCATGATAGTCGTCTACGGGCCGATGGCGGAGATATCGGTCGGCCAGATGTTCTTCGGCGCCTTTGTCCCTGGCTTCATGCTTGCCTTCGGTTATGTCGGCTACGTTGTCATCCGCGCCTTCTTTCAGCATGACATCGGGCCACCAGTGCCTGTTGAAGAAAGAACGGTTCCCTTCTTAAAGAAGACGACGATACTGGCTGGCTCACTGGTGCCGCCCGCCATCCTCATATTCTCCGTGCTGGGGGTCATCTTCCTGGGCATTGCCACGCCCACTGAGGCTGCCGCTACCGGTGCCCTCATGTCCATGATACTGACAATAGGCTACCGTCGCTTCAATTTTTCCGTCCTGAAAGACGTGTTGACGACGATGCTGAAGCTCTCCGGGTTCATCTTCCTCGTCGGCACCATGTCCTTTGCCTTCGTCGGTGTCTTTCTCGGCTATGGGTGCGGGGAAGTGGTGACCAATGCTATTATGAACGTGCCCGGAGGCAGGTGGGGCGCCTTCGCCGTCATCATGTTCGCCGTCTTCCTCCTCGGCTTCTTCATTGACTGGATAGGCATCCTCTTCATCATGGTGCCCATCATCACTCCCATCTTCGCTGCACTGGGCTTTGACCCGATCTGGGCCGCCATCATGGTCTGCGTCAACCTCCAGACCTCCTTCATGACGCCGCCATTCGCCATGGGGATTTACATCTGCCGCGGTGCGGCCGACCCATCTCTGGGCGTGGTGGTGATGGACATAATACGAGGTGTCATCCCCTACGTTCTCATAGTCCTGGTTGTTATGGTGCTGCTGGTCATTTTCCCACACTTAATCACCTGGCTACCCGGGCTGATGATAGGTTAAACGTATAGAAGAGATAAATAAAAGAAGGCGGGCCGGCTTTTGGCTGTGCCCGCCTCTCTATATCCAGGCTACCACTTCATCTGCGAACGCCGGCACAGCCATAATTCGAAGCTATTTATGCCTCAGGCCAGCTATATGCTATACTTTTACCGGTTCAGTCCGATTCACCGCGATTGTTAATCCAGAGCATGAAAATAGATATTGTCTCAACGCCGCGGTTGCTGCCAGTTCGTTTTGAAGACGCACTGTGCGTGGTTATTGACGTCCTCCGCGCCGCCACCACCATAGTTACGGCACTGGCGCACGGTGCCAGCGAGGTTCGTCCCTGCACTACGGCCGCCGAGGCCAGACGCCACGCGAAATCAGAAGATAACACCTCTTTCCTGCTTGGTGGTGAAAGAAGAGGCCTGCGCATCTCCGGGTTCCATCTGGGGAACTCCCCTATCGAATATCTTGACTCAGGTAAAATGTCCGGCAGGGTAATTTACTTCTCAACCACCAACGGTACGCCAGCCCTGCGCCAGGCTTTTCACGGCAGCGCCAGGCCTGTGTACCTCGCAACGCTGGTCAACCTATCCGCCGCGTCCACAGCCGTTGCGAAAGCAGCGGCGAACAAGGCACTGAAGAGAGTCCTGCTCGTCTGCGCGGGGCGCTACGGCCAACCATCGCTGGAGGACTTTTACTGCGCCGGATTGATGGCGCAGCGCCTGCAATCCGAATTTACTGAGTCAGGCATATTTCCCGAGCTCAGCGACGCCGCTGTATCCGCTGTCGAATATTCCAGGATGAACCGTGAAAAGCCGCTTGCCGTTCTCGCCGCCAGCGAACACGGTCGTTACCTTAAAGATATCGGCTTTGCCGCCGACCTGGAGTTCGCCAGCCAGGTGGACAAATATGAAATTGTGCCTTACTTTGATGGAAAGCGCATTATAATATGACTCATCTTATGTGAAATTATGAAAGGGAGTGAATGGAGATGAGATTAAAAGGACAGGTAGCCATTGTCACCGGTGCCGGTCAGGGGATTGGTCAGGCTATCGCTACCACCCTGGCGAGAGAAGGCGCCACGGTAGTGGTAAATGATGTTGTTCCGGAAAGAGCCGAAAAAGTAGCCGGGGAGATTAATGCACGAGGAGGCCGGGCGTTGT
>JAUWLN010000015.1 GCA_030613665.1 Dehalococcoidia bacterium | reverse complement strand
CCCGTCCGGCCGCCAACGAGGCCCACCTTATCGCCCGGTTTCTGTTTGCCGAGCCGGGCGATTTCCACGGGCCCCAGGCCCAGTGTGCCACAGTACACCAGCGGGTGGGCCACGTAGCGCTCGTCAAAGAGAACAGCACCGTTGAGCGTGGGTATGCCGAGCCGGTTGGCGTAGTCAGCCACCCCGGACCGCACCCCTTTGAACATGCGGCGGGGGTGCAGCACGCCCTGAGGCAATTTATCATAGGGCAAATCGGGTGGGCCGAAACAGAAGACATCGGTGTTGGCTATCGGTTTGGCCCCCAGTCCGGTGCCCAGTGGGTCACGGATAACACCGCCGATGCCGGTGGCAGCGCCTCCGTACGGCTCCACCGCCGAGGGGTGGTTATGCGTTTCCACCTTGAAACAGAGCGCCCACTGGCCGTCAAAATCAATCACGCCGGCGTTATCCACGAAAACGGAAAGGCACCAGGGCCGGTTGAGTTCACGAGTTGCCTTCATCACGGTGCTCTTCAACAGGTTATCCACCACCCGGCCACCGAGCGTGAATCTGCCCCTGAATGTCTTGTGGACGCAGTGCTCCGACCACGTCTGGGCCAGTGTCTCAAGCTCAACATCGGTCGGGTTACGGCCCTGTTTCCGGTAATAATCAACAATGGCTTGAAACTCATCAGCCGTGAACCCGAACTGCTTTTGCAGCACGGCCCGGTCAGATGTCAGGATATCAACGGTTTCCAGCCTGAAATGGTACTTTGGATTCTCCGGGAAGCTCATCTGTTCCCGTTCCACGACGTGCTGTATGATTGGGTTCACCAGCAGCCGACTGCAAATAATCCCCAGTTGTTCATCGGTTAACTGCCCTTCGATAAGATACCGCTTTGAAGTCCTGACCGTGTTGACCCCTTCCACTTTCAAGTCACGAATCGCCTTCAGGACGCTGCCCTCAACAGGGTCGGCAACGCCGGCGTTATAGGCAACCTCAACAGTATGATACCCGGACTCATCAACCTGCCCGGCCGGTGTACCCTGTCGGTAACTGTAAAGCTGCGTAACGGGGTCGGCAAGCAAGTTTCGCCCGAGCATGTCCAGGGTTTCCGGGCTGAGTTCAGCATCCAGCCAGTAGATATCCACGATGCGTACATCGGATACGGTGGCAATGCCAAGGTCTTGAATATCTTTGACCAGACCCTGCCCCCGGGCATCAGGCAGATGGCTCTTCAGACGGACTTCCAAACTGTGCATTTAATTTTCACTCCGCTGCCTGGAGATTAAAAAGAGGGGCATACGCCCCTCCTGAACATCAAAATGCTCGTTTTTCTTCACCTGTTTCATGCACCGAGTAATTCGCTGACTATCTCGTTGATTTCGCGACCATCCGCCCGACCCTTAAGCTGTGCCATAAGCTTGGGCATTACCTTGCCCTTATCACCGGGACCCGTGGCTTCCACTTCCGTTATCACCTTTCGAACGGCTTCAACAATCTCATCCCGAGTCAGCTGCTGCGGCAAGTATCCCTGAAGTATGACCAGTTCCGCCTCTTCCTTATCAACAAGGTCCTGACGGTTTCCCTGTTTGAAGGCTTCTATGCTCTCGCGTCGCTGCCTGGCCTCCTTGGCGATAACGCCGAGGATATCGCTATCCTCCAGCTTGGCTTGCCGGGCAATTTCAGCGTTCTGAATCGCCGCCATCAGCATCCTGATGGCACTTCGCTTCAGGGTATCGCCGCTTCTCATTGCCTGTTTGAGGTCATCAGACAGCTTCTGTTTCAGATTTGCTTCTCCCATATTGCTCCCATCAACGGACTATCTTCTATCTTCTCGCTGCTCTGGCGACACTGCGTCTTCTGACCGCTCTTTTATGCTTGCGTCTGACGCTTGGCTTCTCATAGTGCTCCCGACGGCGCACTTCGGACAAAACGCCGGTCTGCTGGACACGGCGGTTGAACCTTTTGAGCAGACTCTCAAAGCTCTCGTTACCGCCCGCCATTACCCGGGCCAAATAACATCAGCCTCCTTCCGAAACAAGAGTATATCCTATTTGCCCATTATTAAAGAAGGTGACCATGCTTAAGTATCCACACCACAGCACCATCACATTTTAGTAAGTAGTTTAGACAGATGTCAAGAAAGGGCCATAATCTCCACCGGCGAATGTTAGTGAAATTTAATCATTATTTTAATGACATTTTCATCTTGCCAGTATAGAATAAGTATGAAAAGATATGGACAAATGGCTCTAATTCAGCTATATTGACATTTGCCATTTGGCGAATTAAAATATGGATAATCGAAAGGTGCAGACATGCCACGGGTAAATAATGATCTCGGTAGAATAGTAAAGCAGCAGAGAATCACCATTCCGCTGACCCTGCAAGAACTCGCCGCTACTTCAGGCGTATCTTCATCTCATCTGGGACGTATTGAAAGAGGCGAGCGCTTTCCTTCGGCTCACATCCTGCGCAGAATTGCCCGGCCGCTGGGCTTTGACGAAGATGAGCTCTTCACCCTCGCCGGTTTCCTGTCGCCACACACTTCCGGAGTAGCTGAAGAGAGAAGCGCCGCATACGGCAGCCCACGCCTGGACCCGTATGTCGCCAAGATATTAGCCGAAGAGCCGGTTGAGATTCAGCGGGCGGTCATTGGCATTCTCAACACGTTAAAACTCGTTGCCAAGGCAATGAGCAAAGAAACTGATTGATAGCCTGTGACCATGGCGGTATAATCAGATTTACCGACGACGGTAGCTATGGAAGACCGCGAACAGATAAACAGTAAGGTAAGTAAAAAAATCGGCTTCGGCGATGCCACCGTCCACGAGCTGAAAACGCTGCTTACCGCCATTATTGTTTCCGCAGAACTTCTGGTCGAAGAGCTTCAGGCAACTAAGGAAAGTATGCCACTGAGACTTACCCAGAATATCATCCGCAGTGCGCACAGCCTTGATGAAAAGCTTTCCCACTTCTCGGAAATGGCCGGGCTGCTTTCCGGCGAGTTCTCCTTCCAACCTGAATTGCTTGAGGTTGAACCAATCGTTCATGGTGTCACTTCTCAGATTTACCCAATTACGTGTTGTCACTCAGCGAAATGGGACACTTTTTAAACCGAACACTTTGGCATAATCAGGCGGCATTAACAAGCTCCCTAAGGCCCTGGTTGTAGTCTCTGCGACGATTAATTGTTTGTGTTTGAACCTCCTTTCGACGCTCCAGGATCTCCTCTCCCTGCCGGCCCATTGCCGACCATAATAGAAATCGATAAGCTCCTGGTAACCACTGGTGCGGTCGAGTTCCAATCTTGCCAACTGTGCCGGAAGCGCTTCATTCATTTTCAGACCGTTCTCCTTTTGCCAGAGTTTTGCCCAGTGCCCGCTGCACCGTCCTGGTACTTATCCCGAACATCAGGGCCAGTTCTTTTATCTCCTTACTTTCCTTGGTAAACTGCCTGATTATTTCCCGGTTCCGTATCATTTTCAGCCAGTGCTGCCTTCCGCCGGGTTGCTCATAGACGCACTGCGGGAAGGGGCAGTTAAGACATGAAGCAGCGAGGTCACACCCTTCGTCCCGGTAACGGCAGAGTTCCGGCGGTAAATCATGCTCAACTCCGTAAAGCTCTTCGATGGAATACTCGGCTTCCATAGCCCTGTATCTTTTCACTCCGGCCCTGCGGCCCATTTCAAAAATCAAGCAACAAAAATTTTGCACATTTGTTCTATTCCAGTCAATGGGCCTTTGTCGTTTTTTCCTTGACAGTTGATAGCGGGATTGTTAGTATCATAGTAGAGGTACTGCGCACGAATTGGTTTCCGGAAAGTAGCTCTGCCCTGCTGAGCTAACGACTTAGCTCTTAAGCACAAGGTTTGAAACAGGTTTTATAAATGGCGCAGAAACGAGACTACTACGAAGTCCTGGGCGTACCGAGGGATGCCGCGGCGAGAGAGGTCAAAAAGGCGTTCCGCCGGCTCGCGTTTGAGCACCACCCCGACCACAACCGTGACGATGGGGCGGAAGCGAAGTTCAAGGAAGTAAACGAAGCCTTCGAGGTGCTCTCCGACCCCGATAAGCGCGCCCGCTATGACCAGTTCGGCCACACTGATGGCAACGGCTTTTTCGGCCGTGGCTTTGAGGGCTTCGACTTCGGCGGACTTGGCGATATCTTTGACACTTTCTTCAGCGGCATGACGTACGCCACCCGCAATGCCCCGCAGCGAGGCACGGACCTGCATTACGAAGAAACCGTCTCGCTGGAAGAAGCCGCTTTCGGCTGCGATAAAGAAATCGAATTAAAACGCACCGAGCTATGTGCAAATTGTCGCGGTACGGGCGCCAAACCGGGCAGTCACCCCGTTCGCTGCTCGGACTGCAATGGCACCGGCCAGGTGCGCCGTGTCCAGCGCAGCCTCTTCGGCAGCTTCATCAACAACACCGTATGCAATCGCTGCCAGGGGGAGGGGCAGGTCATATCCGAGCCGTGTCCACAGTGCAAAGGAAAGGGGCGGGAAAAACAGAAGCGCCGAATTTCGGTCAGGGTTCCAGCCGGCATACAGGATGGCACCCGGATACGCCTCAGCAGTGAGGGGGATGTGGGCTTGCGGGGCGGCTCATCGGGTGACCTTTATGTGACCATCGGTGTGCTGGAGCATGAATTTTTCGTGAGGGACGACGACGACATCATTTATGAGTTGCCGGTGAACTTCGTGCAGGCGGCGCTCGGCGATGAGATTGAAATACCCACCCTTTACGGCGATAACAAAATCACCATTCCTTCCGGGAGCCAGACAGGAAGAGAGTTCCACCTGAAGAACAAGGGCATTCCTCACCTGCGGCGGCACGGCCATGGCGACCAGATAGTAAAGCTGCGGGTGGTGACGCCGGAATCGCTGACCAAAGAGCAGCGCAAGCTCTTTGAGGAACTTTCCCCTAATCTTAGCCCGGCAAAAAGGGACGGTAAAAAGCCCGGCTCCTGAGCCAGGGTCAGTTACGTATAAAGGTCTGGTTACCGGCTGTTCTGTGGTGGCTTCCGGCGCCTGAATAAAGAGAACAGTCCCCAGCGTCTGCCGGATAACTCGTGCCTGACATTCGCGCCCATCATCTCCGCCGCCACCTCTCGCGGGTCAGCATCTTCGTAGAGAACCTGGTGTATTCTTTCCGTAATCGGCATTTCCAGGCCGAGCTTATCCGCCAGGTTGCGGGCAACGAGCGTGGTGGTCACCCCCTCGGCAACACCGCTCATGTTGTTCAGTATCTCCGCCACCGGCCGACCTTTGGTCAGTTCCACGCCGACGTAGTGGTTGCGACTTAACGGGCTGGTGCAGGTGGCCATGACATCGCCCAGTCCGGCCAGACCGGAGAAGGTAAGCGGATTTGCCCCCATGGCAACACCAAGCGCTGTAATCTCCGTCAGGCCCCGCGTCATGAAGGCGGCCTTGGCATTATCGCCGTAGCCCAGCCCATCGGCAATACCGGCGCCGAGGGCTATGATATTCTTGAGTGCCCCACCCAGCTCCACACCAACGACGTCCGTATTGGTGAAAACACAGAAGTTAGACGTGGTGAGCACTCTCTGCGCCTGCCTCGCCACCGAGGCATTCTCGGCCGCAGCCACTGTAGCTGCCGGCCGGCCGCATAGAATCTCTCTGGCCAAGTTGGGACCTGATACCACACAGATATTGGAATGAAAACGGTCTTTTATCTCCTCGGCAATTACCTGTGACATACGCAGGCCGCTGCCAATCTCCAGCCCCTTGGCAGCACTGACCACGAGCGTCGATTTACCGATGTGGTCAGCTATCAGCTTGATATTCTGCCGCATTGATTGGGAGGGCACCACCAGAATCACCGCCCTGGTCCCATCAAGGGCTTCTTCAAGCTTATGAGTGATGAGAACTCTGGGCGGGAAGGCTACATCGGGTGTCTCATCAGGGTCGGGCCCGCTCTTCTGCAGCTTCCGGGCTTCCTTTTCGGTGCGAGCCCACAAACCAACATCTATCCCTTTTTCCGCCAGGATGACAGCTAAAGTAATGCCCCATATGGTAGTGCCAATGATACCAACTTTGAGCATACCTTATTTTAGCCTAATTGCGGGCATTTAGAAAGGCCTCGGTTTTTGAAGTTGAAATTGGCGGCCTTTCTTACGTCTTGACACGTTCACCAATCCGGCGCTCCGTACCCATCAGCAGCCGGCTGATATTGTCGCGGTGAACGACGATGATGAAGACAGCACCGACGAGTGAATAAACCAGATACTCGACGGGGAACCCGTTAAGTATAGTAAGAGGAATCAGTATGACATAAGCAGCGACCGCCCCAGATATCGAACCCAGCGACGCGTATCTGGTCAGGCACGCGCCGAGAAGCATGATTTCGCCACCGAAGAGCGCTGCCGCCGGACACAAAGCCAGCAATCCGCCAAAGAAGGTCGCCACACCTCTGCCCCCGCCGAAGTGAAGAAACACCGACCATTTGTGGCCGGCAATCGCCGCGAGCGCCGCCAGTACCTGAGCACTTCTGGAAAGCCACCAGGGGCTCGCGCTGCTGGTCAACACATATTCCCCGTTGAGTATCAGGGCGGCAATCACCACCGCCAGAAAGCCTTTTAGAATGTCAAAAACGAGAACCGCGCCTGCCGCTTTTTTCCCGGCCACCCTTAACACGTTGGTGGCGCCGATCTTGCCGCTTCCGTGACTGGTGACGTCTACTTTTGCGCTTCGCCGCGCTATCAGCACACCGAAGGGAATGGCACCCAGAAAATAACCAATAAGAACTACGGCGACCAATTTAGCAGCAATCATGGCTCCTCCCCCCTTGTCTTGAAAATCAGACGAAGCGGTGTTCCGGTGAAACCAAATGCCTGACGCAATCTGCTCTCCAGATAACGGTGATATGAAAAGTGTACCAGTTTAGCATCATTGACGAAGAAAATAAAGGTCGGCGGGTTCACTTCCGCCTGGGTCGCGTAAAAAATTTTCAGCCGCTTGTGCCCCTTACGCGGCAGTATATGGGCCGCTACCGCCTGCTGAACAACGTTATTAACCTCAGCAGTGGCCGGCCTTTTTCCTCTCTGCTCGTAGACCTGGCGCGCTTCCGGTATAACACGGTCCACGCCCTCTCCGTACTTCGCCGAAATGTAGATTAAAGGGGCATAGGCCATAAACTTAAACTGACTTCTGAGGTACCGGTCCCACTCACCGGGGTCTTTATCATCCACCAGGTCCCATTTATTGACCACCGCCACCACCCCTTTGGCCGCCTGCTGGATAAAGCCAGCGATGTGCATGTCCTGAGCAGTTACTATTTCCATAGCATCCAGTACCAGCAAGACAACGTCCGCCCGGTCAATTGCCCGCAGAGCACGGAGTACACTGTATTGCTCCACTCCCCTCTCAATCCGCCCCCGCTTCCGTATACCGGCCGTATCAATAAGTAACACACTTTGTCCGTCGAAGTCAACCACCGTATCAGTGGCATCACGGGTCGTTCCCGGAGCGTCATCCACAATGGCTCTCTTTTCACCAACCAGGGCATTTAGCAGCATTGACTTGCCCACATTGGTCCGACCAGCAATGGCTATTTTCATGAGCTCCGATTCGGCCGCAGCCAACGCCGGAGCCGGCACCAGAGCCACGATTTTGTCCAGAAGTTCCGCAGTGCCACGCCCGTGGTAGGCGCTGATGGCGACAGGTTCCTCCAGCCCCAGCTGGTAGAATTCCATCACCCCGGCCTCCAGCTTCTCATTGTCCACCTTGTTGACCACCAGCAACACCGGCTTTTCCACCCGGCGCAGCCTGTCTGCCATCTCTACATCGGCCGCGATTACGCCGCTCTTTACGTCCGTCAGAAAAATAATAACATCGGCCCCGGCCATCGCCGCCTCTATCTGCTCCTGAACACCGTGGGCAACCGCCGAGCGGGCGTCAAATTCCAGACCTCCGGTATCGACCACAGTGAGCTCCGCATCATGCCAGGACACGGACGCGATGACCCGGTCCCTGGTGGTACCCGGTGAATCCTCGACAATCGCCAGCCGCTTCCCTACCATCCTGTTGAGCAGCGTGGATTTGCCCACATTCTGCCGCCCCACAATCGCCACAATTGGCTTACCTTCCGTCACACCCTTTACTCCGCCTTGTCCACCATGACGACTTCCTGAGCCAGTTTTATACTGGGGGGTTCAATACCGGTCCGGGCAACGCTCTTTAATTCGATAACATGTTCGCGGAAGTTCTGGACGAAGGCATTATATTCCGTTACGAATTTACGGTACTGCTCGAGTGTCTCCTGCGGGACTTCCACTTTCGCGGCAATTTCATAAAATTGCTCCACGAAGTCGTAATACTGACTGGTTATCTGCCACAGTTCGTCGAGGTAGGTAGACAGGTAATCATCCAGCCTGGTAACGCCGATATCGCTCCCCATACGGTTGATGAAGCTGCCGCACCAGCTGTTGAAAATGCGTTGTGACATATCGCAGGCCCTTGCCCAGTCCCACAGTTTCGGGTTGTCGATATTGAAAAGGCTGTCGATAATAACGAAGATGGACAGCGTCGAGTCTCCCATAAAACGGCGGTGAAAATATTCGGCCAGCTGCCGTAACCTGAATGCGGCACGTTCCAGATGCCGTTCCCTGGCTCTTATCACGGTTACCACCAGACCAAGGGCCAGAATGAAGATGAGCGCCGGCGTTATCCATTCAATCGGCCATTTATAGAGAACACCGAGGACCGCCAGCACTGTTATCAGGGTCGGGTACCAGCCACGATTGACGATTGTCTTCAGCGTATACATTCCGTCCCCTCCTACTCATACTTCATCAACGGTATCTCAAGGCCGCCAAGCATCTCCGCAAGCAACGCCTTCTGCAAATGCATCCGGTTCTCCGCCTGGTCAAAGACCACGGACTGCGGGCTGTCGAGGACACCTCCAGCCACTTCCTCTCCCTGGTGGGCGGGCAGCGGGTGCATAAGTATAGCGCCTTCCTCTGCCTGCGCCAGAAGTTCATCGTCTATCTGGTATCCAGAGAACGCCCGGCGCCGCTTTTCGCTTTCGTCTTCCTGCCCCATGCTCGTCCATACATCCGTATAAACGATGTCAGCCTCATTAACCGCCTGACGCGGGTCCTCAGTGCACAGGATTTCGGTGCCGCTCTCCATGGCATAGCCCCGCGCCAGTTCCAGCAAATCGTCACGTACCTGGTAACCCGCCGGTGAGGCAATCCGGAAATGAATTCCAGCCAGTGCTGACGCCAGCATGAGGCTGTGCGCCACGTTGTTGCCGTCGCCCACATAAGCCAGGGTCAATCCTTCCAGTTCGCCCTTCTTTTCATAAATGGTAAGCAAATCCGCCAGCGCCTGACAGGGGTGTTCCAGGGCGGACAGGGCATTGATTACCGGTACATCCGCGTACTGGGCCAGCAGCTCCAGTGTTTCGTGCGAGAAGGTGCGGGCGGCAATAGCATCCACGTAACGGGAAAGAACACGGGCTACATCCGGCACTGGTTCCCTTTTCCCCAGACCGACCTCTGCATGCGACAGGTAGATGGCATAGCCACCCATCTGTCGCATGGCTATTTCAAAGCTCACCCGCGTCCGCAACGACGGCTTTTCAAATACCAGAGCCAGTACCTTTTCGCTGAGGGAATGACGCCAGCCTTCCTCTTTCAATTCAATGGCACGGGAGATTAGTAACGGTATGTCCTCGCGGTTCAAGTCGGCTATGGAAAGTAAGTCTTTACCCTTCAATACATCCTCCCCGCTTTGCCCTACAGTATATCACGAATAAATGTTTAATCGAAAGGTGTTTTGAGCCGATTTCTTGACACATTTCACGCATCCTGCCTAATATGCGTCGGGTCCAGGAGGTAGCCCATGGCTGAGATTATACTTGCCAGACACGGTGAGACGGAATGGAACGTGACCGAGGTGTTCCGTGGCCGGATTGACATCGATTTAAATGAAACCGGAGTGAAACAGGCGAAATTGCTGGCCGAATATTTAAGCGAGTCAGCGATAGAAGCCGTTTACTCCAGTCCACTGAAACGGGCGCGTAAAACTGCCGAAATCATAGCCCAACCTCATAAGCTAAAGGTAAATGCTGACCCCGGCCTCATCGACTTCGACTTTGGCCAATAGCAGGGACTGTCACACGAGGAGGTAAAGGAGAAATACGAAGACCTGTACACCAGGTGGATAACTCATCCGGAACAGGTCAGTATGCCCGGCGGGGAGAGCCTGGAAGATGTTTCCAGAAGAGTTATTCGATTCATAAACAGAATAATAGCAAATCACCACGGCGCTATATTAATCGTCGGGCACCGCGTGGTGAACAAAGTCATACTGTGCACAATGCTGGGGCTGGGCAACAGCCATTTCTGGAAAATCAGACAGGATACCTGCGGCATCTCCATTTTAAACTATCAGGACGAGCAGTTTATTCTCAACAGGCACAACGATATTTCATTCCTCAAACCCATTGCCAAGGCACCACTGAGCGACTTTTAGCCGGTTACCCCTTTACATTGCTTGACAAGATGGCTACAATGTTATGGTGATCTGTTATTAACGGAGGTAAGAACCGGTGGGTATTGAATGGTTCCGTGACCTGGCGATAGCAACCCTTGGTTTTGGCGCCACCATTGTCGTCATTTCCGTTGGCGTTCTGGCCTTTATGCTGTATCGCAAGCTGAGGCCGATACTGGACTCGGTAAAGTCTACCGCCAAACGGGTTGAGAACATTTCCACAACTGTAGAGGAAGAGGTGACGAGACCACTGGCACAGCTGGCTGCCTTTGTTCAGGGTGTGCGGCAGGTAGTTGGCCTGTTCAGTGGGTTTACCAGAAGAAAGTAAGGAGGTAGAGATGGCTGAAAAAGATACTGGTGCCAGTTTCGTTATTGGATTTCTCTTGGGCGCTGTTGTTGGTGCGGCTGTTGGCTTCTTGTATGCGCCCCAGCCGGGCAAAGAAACCCGGGCTATGCTGAAAGAAAAGGCCGAAACCGCCGCCGAAAAAGCGAAAGAAGCTGCGGAAAAAGCCAAGGAAGTCGCTATCACCGCCGAACACCGCGTCGAAGAGAAGCTGGGCAAAAGAAAACCAGGCGCATAACCAACCGGCTCCATAGCTTCATATTGTGTCTGATTCCTGAACTTTTCTCCGGTAAGTTAGTGGGAGAACTGTATCTGCAATGACTCAATTCTTCAGCCGACACTGGCGACTGGTAGTTCTAGTGCTCGGCATAGTCATTTTTCTCTGGGTCCTTTACCTTCTGAGAACGGTTATATTTCCATTTGTTCTCGGGCTGGTGTTTGCTTACCTGTTGTCTCCGATTATTACCTGGCTGGAAGCGAAGTTTCCCAGACCGGGAAGATGGTTGGAGTTCAAACGCGTCCTGTCCATCCTCATCGTCTTTTTCATTCTTTTTGCGCTGCTGGCCATTTTTTCCTATGTAATTGCTACCGCTGTCATCGAGGCTTCCCTGAGCCTGGCCACCGGTGCCCCTTACTTCATCAGTCAAAGCCTCTATCAAGTTACAGAATGGTTTGAAGTTATAAGAGAGCAATTCCCACCGGAAATGCGCGCTGAGGTGGACAGAGCGCTCCTGGAAGCCGGCGTGGCGCTGGGTAACACCATTCGTGATGCCCTGGTCAAGGGCATCTCCTTCGCGCCGGGAACTTTCAGCCTTGTGCTCGGGCTGGCGGCATTACCCCTGTTCCTCTTCTACGCCCTGAAGGATTCCGACAAAATGAAATCTCGCGTTTACTCTGCGTTCACCCCCGGAATCGCCGAGCACGTCAGGAACCTAGTCAGCATAATCGAAAGGGTTCTCGGTCGCTACATTCGCGCCCAGTTGATGCTCGGTTTGATTGTGGGGTACCTGATTTTAATCGGCCTGCTCATTTTGAAAATACCGTTTGCCCCCGTGCTGGCGATTCTGGCCGGTATCGGAGAACTCATCCCGATTCTCGGGCCCTGGATAAGCGGCGCCGTGGTAGTGATTATAGCCCTGGCCATAGCTCCGGACAAAGTAATTTGGGTAATCATCCTTTTCCTGTCTGTCCAGTTACTGGAGAACGGCCTGCTGGTGCCCCGAGTCCAGGGCGGCTATCTGCGCATCCACCCCGCGCTGATGATTTTCATGCTCGTCCTGGGCGCTTACCTTGCCGGCTTCTGGGGACTCCTGCTGGCCGGACCGTTGACCGCCACCGGTGTTGCCATCTACAAATATATCCAGCAGCGCTACCAGGAGGAGAAGCTCCTGCAACCGCCTGAGGAGAGCTGAACTCTCTCCATCTCTTCTTTCCCATCCCCTGCTCTGCTATAATTCAACTATGGAAAAGCCGCTCTTCGTTCTGTTTGATGGCAACGCTATCATCCACCGCGCTTACCACGCCTTCCAGACAAGCCGATCGCCGGTGCGACTGACCGTAAGCAAGACCGGCGAGGTTGTCAGTGCTGTCTACGGCTTTACCCAGATGCTGCTCAAGACCCTGAACGACCTCAAGCCTACGCATTGCGCCATCGCCTTCGATAAAAAGGGGCCCACCTTCCGCCACCAGCTTTTCGACCAGTACAAGGCACACCGACCCCCGACTCCTCCCGAACTCATCAGTCAGCTGGACCGGGTCAGGCAGATGGTCGAAGCCTTCCGCATTCCCATCTTTGAGCTTGACGGCTATGAAGCCGATGATATACTGGGAACGCTCAGTTACCAGGCCAGCCAGCAGGACATTGACACGGTCATCATTACCGGTGATGCTGATGCCATGCAGCTGGTATCGCCTCACGTGAAGGTGCTCTACCCCGAACACAGAAAGAGTTTTAGTGATGCCACGCTATTTGACAAGGCAGCAGTAACCAGGAAATACAGCGTAGAACCGGAGCAGATTGCCGACCTCAAGGGCCTGGCCGGCGACCCGTCGGATAATATCCCCGGTGTCCCCGGCGTGGGTGCGAAAACGGCGGTTAAGCTGCTCCAGCAGTTCGGCACCGTGGAAAACATTTACGACCATATCGAAGAGGTAACGCCTCCCCGGCTCCAGGAGATACTGAGCCAGAATGAAGAATCGGCACGCCAGAGCAAAGAACTGGCGACCATCGTCACCAGAGCGCCGGTTGAACTGAGCCTTGCTAACTGCCAGGCAAATCAGTATGACCGTGGGGAGGTCAGCGAGCTTTTCCGCGAGCTTGAATTTTTCAGGCTGCACGACAGGCTGCCCGGGGTTGAATCCGGGGCCGAGACCACTGAGGCACCAGCGGTGGAAGTGAAAACCGGACCACCGCAGGGTGATTACCGCATCATAAATACCTCTACTGGCCTTGACGATTTGATAAACCGCCTGACGGAATCTAAATCATTTGCCTTCGACCTGGAGACGACCAGCCTCAACCCTTTGCAGGCGGAACTGGTCGGCCTCTCGTTCTCACCGGCACCGGCAGAGGCCTACTACATTCCGGTGGGGCATACCAGCCTGCAAGCGATGGCACAGCTTCCCCAGCCGCAGGTCATTGACCGGATTAGACCCGTACTTGAGGACAGCAAACTGGCCAAGATGGCCCACAACGGTAAATACGATATGGCCGTGCTGGCCGGGGCTGGACTGAACGTAAAGAACCTGACATTCGATACCATGGTCGCCGCCTACCTGACAGGAGAAAAATCACTCGGCTTGAAAGCGCTTGCCTTCAGCAAACTGAATGTTGACATGACCCACATTACCGACCTCATCGGTACCGGCTCCAGGCAGCTGCCGATGTCCCAGGTTGAGATAGAAAAAGTGGCCGACTACGCCTGCGCCGATGCCGATATGACCCGCCGGTTAGCCGACCTCTTTGATGGGGAACTGCGAGGGCAGGGACTCTGGCAGCTCTTCTCCGATGTCGAGATGCCCCTGGTGCCAGTACTGCTTCGGATGGAGAGAAACGGCATCGCCCTCGACAAGGAGCTACTGCAGGATATGTCCAAAGACCTTGGTGGGCAGATTTCAAAACTGGAAACGCAGATATTCAATTTAGCTGGGGAGGAGTTCAACGTCAACTCTCCCCAGCAGCTGGGAAAGATTTTATTTGATAAGCTTCAGATACCGGCTCCCCGAAGAGGCAAGTCCAAATATTCCACGGAGGCATCCGTACTGGAGGAACTCAAAGATTACGAGATAATTGGATTGATACAGGAGTACCGCCAGCTGGCGAAGCTGAGGTCGACCTATATCGACGCCCTGCCTGCCCTGATAAACGCTAAAACCGGCCGGGTGCATACCAGCTTCAACCAGACAAGGACGTCAACCGGTCGGCTCTCCTCCAGCGAACCGAATTTACAGAATATTCCCATCCGCAGTGAAATGGGGAAGCAGATACGGCGTGCCTTCATCGCGCCGAAGGGAAGCCGTCTGTTCGCCGGGGATTACTCACAGATAGACCTCCGGGCGCTGGCCCACCTATCCCAAGACCCGGGCCTTGTCCGTGCCTTCCAGCATGACGAGGACATTCATGCCGCCACCGCCGCTCAGCTTTTCAACGTTGAGAGGTCACAGGTGACCGCAGACATGCGCCGCCTGGCCAAGACGGTGAATTTCGGCGTTATCTACGGCATGAGCGAGTACGGACTGGAGCAGGCCACCGAGCTCTCGCGGGAAGAAGCGGCCCGGTTCATCGCCGCCTACTTCGCCAAATACCCCAGGGTTAAAGAATACCTTGAAGCCACGAAAAGGCAGGCGCGGGAAAACGGCTGCGTGCAGACCATCCTGGGCAGACGGCGCTTCATTCCGGAAATCGATTCGCCCAATCGCCAGGTGCGGGAAGCCGCCGAGCGCATGGCCATCAACATGCCGGTGCAGGGCACCTCGGCCGACATCATCAAGGTAGCCATGATTAACCTGGACCGCGAGATGGACAAAAAGCAGTTGAAGAGCAAGATGCTGCTGCAGGTACATGATGAGCTTGTCCTTGAGGTGCCTGACGAAGAGATGAAGACGATTAACGAGCTCGTTCCCCAGGTGATGTCCTCGGCCATTCAGCTTAACGTACCGCTGAAAGTCGACACCAAAAAGGGGGCGAACTGGGGGGAAATGGAATAACATGCCCGAGCTGCCCGAGGTGGAAACGGTAAAAAATGAGCTTGCCCCACATATTCTGGGGCGTATCTTCACCGATATCACTCTCCCCTGGGAAGGCATCGTTAAGGCACCATCGATAGAGGAGTTCCGCTCCCGCCTGGTCGGGCAGAAAATCACCTGCCTTTCCCGTCACGGCAAGTACCTGGTGCTGGACCTGTCCAGCGCTGACGTGCTGGTCATGCACCTGAAGATGAGCGGGTCGCTGCTGTTCGGCAGCGACGCCACAGAACCGCCCGCATACACCCGCGCCACTTTCCATTTGGAAGATGGGACAAGAATCTTTTTCCGCGACCCGAGGAAGTTTGGCGGGGTCTGGCTGGTCAGTGACTGGAAAATGGTTGCCAAAAAACTGGGGCCGGAGCCTCTGGAATCGCAGTTTACGCCACAGGTCCTGGCACAGCGACTTAAAAACCGGAAAGCGCCCGTTAAGGCGCTCCTTTGCGACCAGTCTGTCATCGCCGGCATCGGCAATATGTACGCCGATGAAGCCCTGTTTGCCGCCAAAATCAACCCCTTAAGGTCCGGCAGCAGCCTGACACCGGCAGAGCTCGAACGTCTTCATCGCGCCATTCAGCAGACGCTGCGCGCTGCCATCCGTAATAAGGGCGCCAGCATCGTGAACTACTACCGGCCCGGCGGGGAAACCGGCACCGCCCATTTCGAGTTCAAGGTGGCACACGGCCGCGGCAAGAATTGCCCGGACTGCGGTCGCCCGATTCAGCGCATACCGGTACGCAACCGCGGCACCTATTTCTGTCCTGATTGCCAGCCCGCCGCCTAGTCGTCCCAGAACCGGAAGGGCGGATACTCGTCGGTCATCAGTGCCGCATAGCCACAGACCCGGTATGACCAGCGGTTCATGCCGATTACCAGCTTGAAGATGCTTTCCGGATACTTGCCGGTAAAGAGCAGGACAAAACCGGCGATGATGGCCAGTATGCAGACCAGGCCAGGCCAGCTCTTTTCTTTTCCGCCCCAGCCCTTGAAGATGGCAACGATGATGTAGTGTGGAATGGCCAGCAGCCACCATTTCACCCATACCAGTCCCCTGGATAACTTCTCTGGATATTCCACCTGCAAATCGGCCGGATAGTCCACCGATTTCAACGTGAAGGGAGGGTATTGGTCAGTCCCCAACGCTTCGTAGCTGTAAAAACCGACCCGCCACGTCCACCTTAGTACGCCCACGTTGAAATCGAACAAGTCCCTGGGGAACCGGCCGGTAAAGGCAATGGCGAAGAAAGCGATTATCCACACGATGATGAACGCTGGCAATAAAAAAAGTAAAAGAATAAGAATATGTGGAATCAACAGAATTATTTTGATGAGCCACTTCCAACGGCCTGGCGGCATGGTAAGTTCGCCGGTGAGCGTTACGGGATACGTTTGACCAGCCATATACTACCTCCTTACCTATAATATTACCGAAACCACCGTAGCCGGAGCCTGAAACTCCGGCGGCAGCATTGCCTGGACAAAACCATAAGCGTTCACCAGGGAAGACATTATGCTGGAGCCGGCCACCCAGCGCGCCAGCCAGTCGAAAATGGGGTAGGTATTCAGCAACAGGGCAAGCACCACCAGACCGATACTGGCACTTACCGCGTTCAGCGCACCGCCCAGCAGCCGGTACAGCAGCCCCCGCTTCCAGATTTTGTTAATAATTCTTCGCGGCAGGAAAAAAACGAGGTGCATTATGGCAGTGACGATGCCTAAGGTAATGAAAAATCCGAAGAAGCCTCCCCAGTTCTCACCGGGAAGGAAGGAGAGCAGTCCGGCAATCAAATGATAGGCCAGGCCGGCGATGAAAATAGCGATGAGCACCGCCACGAGGTTGAAAAAATGCTTTACCGCGCCTTCTTTTAAGCCGGCAAAAACGCTGGCCAGGAGGACGAACAGGACAAAAAGGCTTACCAGCCATTCCATAGTGAATAAAATACTAGGTTATTCGATACGACTTGTCAACCGCCTTCTCCCCTATCCACCTGCCGCTTCCCGGAGAGCCGCCGCATATACCTCATAGGCTCTTGAGTCGAAGAGCACGAAGACCACTTCCCTGAGCGAGGTTGCCTTATCGCGTAAGAACGCGACCACGGTACCGAGGGCGGTTGCCGCAGCCTGCGCGACCGGGTATCCGTAGGCTCCGGTGCTGATGGAGGGGAAGGAAATGCTGGTTAAATTATTCTCGGCGGCAAGTTTCAGGCTTTCCCGATAGGCGCTCTCCAGAAGTTCTTCCTCGCCTCTATCACCGCCATGCCAGACCGGGCCCACGGTGTGGATAACGTGCCTTGACGGCAGGTTACCGCCGGTGGTTATCACCGCCCTGCCTGCGGGCAGTCGTCCCTGCCGCGCCACGACTTGCCTGCATTCTTCCAGGATGGCCGGGCCGCCGGCGCGGTGGATGGCCCCATCCACGCCACCACCACCCATCAGGCCGGAATTGGCCGCATTAACGATGGCATCGGTCGCCTGCCTCGTGATGTCACCCTGCACAATGGATAACGCGGCCTGATTTACCGCTATCTGAACCGGGCTGCTTTCCATACCGGCACCCTCTGTCTGCTATTCCTGTTTCTGGAGAAAATCAATTGCCCACTGGATGGCCTCTTCACCTTCCAGTTCCAGCTCGATATCCGGCTTGATTCCTTTTCCCTCAATAAGCCGGCCATTCGGCGTGAGCCAGTGTGCCGTAGTTATGTAAAGACCGGCGCCGTCCTGAAGCTTTCGTGAGACGTTAACGCTGCCCTTGCCAAAGGTCTGGGTCCCGGCAACGGTCGCCCGCCCGTGGTCCTGCAACGCTCCCGCCAGCACCTCGCTGCCACTGGCACTGTAACCGTTCACCAGGACCACCACGGGCAGCTCGTTCACCATTTCCCCGGGTTCGACTTCAAGGGATTGTTCTTCACCGTTGCCGCCCACCACTTTCACCACCACACCATCTTTCAGGAAATATGAAGCGACCTCTATAACCGTTTCCAGTATGCCGCCCGGATTGCCGCGCATGTCCAGGATTATACCTTTAGCATTCGCGTTGTCAATTTCGGCAAGGGTTGCCTGCATCTCTTCAGCAGTGCGCCTGGAGAAATGGGTTATTTTGATATGGGCAATGTCT
>JAUWLN010000180.1 GCA_030613665.1 Dehalococcoidia bacterium | reverse complement strand
CCGGCGCCGCGCTTTCCGCCCAAATGAGGGGGACTGACCAGGTTACCATCTGCTTTTTCGGTGACGGGGCTTCGAACATCGGACGCTTTCACGAGGGAATAAATATGGCCTCGGTCTGGCACCTGCCGATCGTCTTCATCTGCGAGAATAACCTCTGGGCGGTTTCCGTACCCACCAGCACCTCGCTGAATATACCCAATGTCGCCGACCGGGCGGTCGGCTATGGAATCCCCGGGGTGATTGTCGATGGAATGGGTGTCATGGCGGTCTACGAGGCGGCGGGGGAGGCGGTCAACCGGGCGCGGAAAGGGCAGGGGCCAACTCTCATCGAGGCCAAGCCCTACCGCTTCCGCGGCCATTTTGAGGGAGACTCGGGCACTTATCGCCCCAAAGAAGAAATCGACAGATGGATGCAGAAAGACCCCATTAGCAACTACAAAGCAAAGCTTCTGGAAATGAAGGTGCTGACGGAGAAGCAGGCTGAGGACATTGATAAGGAAGCGCTTACCGAGATGGAAGCGGCCATGAAATTCGCTCAGGACAGCCCCTTCCCCGAGCTGGAAGAAACTCTGGAAAACGTTTACACATAGGAGACGGGAATGAGAGAGATTAATATTCGACAGGCGATTGGTGAAGCCCTGGATGAGGAAATGGCCAGGGACCCATCGGTATTCATCATCGGCGAGGACGTGGGCCCGATGGGCGGCCTGATGGGTGAAATCGGTGGCCTGTACCAGAAATACGGCATAGACAGGGTCCGGGATACCCCCCTCTCCGAGGCTGCCATTCTCGGCGCCGCCATCGGCTCCGCCATCACCGGCTTGAGGCCTATTGCGCGGATGCGGTTCGCCGACTTCCTGGGAGTAGCCTGGGACGAAATCATGAACCAGATGACCAAGATGAAATACATGTTCGGGGGCAAGATTAAAATGCCCCTCACCATGGACGCCCTCACCGGTGCCGGCCGACGCTCGGCTGCCCAGCATTCGCAGAGCATCGAGGGTATGATGATGAGCATCCCGGGACTGAAGATTGTCCTGCCCTCAAACGCCTACGATGCCAAAGGGCTGCTCAAGACCGCCATCCGGGATGATAACCCGGTGATGTTCTTCGAGCACAAGTTCTTAATGTGGGCCGGCCCCAAGAGCGATGTCCCGGAAGAGGAGTACCTCATTCCCTTCGGGCAGGCAGAAATCAAGCGGGAAGGGAAAGATATTACGGTAGTCGCCACGGCCGCCATGGTAACACGGGCGCTGAATGCGGCGGAAACGCTACAGACGGAAAAAGGCATCAGCATCGAAGTTATCGACCCACGCACCATCGTGCCCTTTGATAAGGAGACAGTACTGAAATCAGTGAAGAAGACAGGCCGCCTAGTCTGTTTCACGGAAGAATGTGAAACGGGCAGCTTTGCCGGTCAGGTGGCGGCCATAGTGGCCGATGAAGGATTTGACTACCTTGATGCCCCGATAAAGCGGGTTAACGCACCGGATACGCCGGTACCTTACGGGGTAGTCCTGGAAGATTACTGGATTCCCAACGAGGAAAAACTGATAAAAACGATAAACGAGATACTGTAATAACCGGCCAGATTGCAGCGCAGATAATATTCCACAGTATCCCGCTGTCATTAAATCAAGCGCTATGGAAAGGGAAGGAAGCGACAAATGATATTTGGCACCTTCCCTTTTTATTTTGACATAGAAACAACCAGATTTGCGCCAATGGTGCCGTCCGTATAATATATATCTAGCAAACTACAGGAGGTATTGAAGCTATGGCCCATGATGAAAAGCTGATTCAGAAGCTGGCGGAAAAGGCCAAGATTATCCGTAGAGACGCTGTGGAAATGATCAGGGCCGGCAAGCTGGGGTGGATAGGCGGCTCGTTTTCGCAGGCGGATATTATCACCGCACTGGTCTTCCACCACATGAAACACGACCCCAAAAACCAGGAAATGGCGGAGAGGGACCGGCTCATCGTCTCCAAAGCCCATTGCTGTGAGACAGTCTATGCCGCCCTCGGTGAGGCCGGCTACTTTTCGAAAGAGCTGTACCGGTCCTATGGCCAGATGGGAGCCACCCTGCAGGCACATACGGAGCGGATTGTGCCCGGTGTCGAGTATTCCGGCGGCTCGCTGGGCGAGGGACTATCCTTTGCCCTGGGTCAGGCGCTGGCGGCCCGCATCGATGCCCCCAGGGATTCATCCGGCCGCGCCGTTCCCCGCTACCGCGTCTTCTGCATCGTCGGGGACGGAGAGAGCAATGAAGGACAGATGTGGGAAGCGGTCATGGCAGCGCTCCACTATAAAGTGGACAACCTCGTCGCCATCCTCGACCACAATAAATTCCAGTCCGGCGGCACGGTTGAGGAAAGGCTAAACATGATGCCGTGGGTGGATAAATGGAAAGCGTTCGGATGGGACACCACCGAGATTGACGGCCACGACTTCGAAGCCATCCTCACCGCTCTGGAAAACGCGGACAAGGTCAAGGGCAAGCCACACGCCATCATCGCCCATACCATCAAATGCAAGGGAGTCCCCTCTTTCGAGCACAAGAACCTGCACTTCGGCAATATTTCCGACGAAATGTACGCCGAGGCGATGAAGGCGCTCAAATAAGCGGGCCCGCGCCGGTAACAAAAAGACCATAAGGGAGTAAAAAATGAAACTGAATTATGTGCTGGAACCACTGGGTGAGGCGAAAGCCATGTACCAGGCTTACCACGAGGAAATGGTGGAGCTGTCCCAGGAAAACGATAAGATAGTGCTCCTGTACGGCGATTTTCCCCACGGTGCCGCGGGCGACCTGCTAGAGAAAGAGCACCCCGACCGGGTCTACGATGTCGGCATTGCCGAGGCAAACCTCATCACCACCGCTGCCGGTATGGCGGGGGGTGGCTACCTGCCGTTCACCCATTGCCACAGCATCTTTGCCGTTGGCCGGGCGTAC
>JAUWLN010000171.1 GCA_030613665.1 Dehalococcoidia bacterium | reverse complement strand
GGGTTATATTGATGAAGACGGTTATCTTTATCTCACCGGCATGAAGAAGGACATGATTATCCTGAAGGGACAGAATATCTGGCCGGGTGATATTGAAAAGGTGTTGTGCAGCTATTACAAGGTGGCTAAGGCGGCCGTTGTGGGCATTCCCGACAGGCTGCGCGGTGAGATTGTGGGCGCGGTTGTCCAGCTAAAGAGCGGCTTTGATGCCACCGAGCAGGAGATACGGAACTTCTGCCAGAGCCGCACGGCAGACTATAAATTGCCGAAAAGGGTCTTCTTCACCAGATCGCTGCCGCAAACGACGGCAAAACAGATAAGCAAGAAAAAACCGGCAGACTACTTACCGGATATGCTTTCTCAATAAACCTCTATGAATCGGGGCAACAGAGAGTCCTGTCGGTTTTACCGAGTCCTCAGGTGTTATTGTCGTATCATAACCAGCAGCATCTTGAATTTATCTATTGCTTTCAGGGCATGGGGTTTATTGGCGGGCATGATTATTATTTCCCCTTTGCGTAACCGGTAGGACTGGCTGGCGATGGCGATATCAGCTTCACCGTCTAAAAGGTAAACGAGGGCATCAAACGGTGCTGTATGCTCGCTCAGTCCCTGCCCGGTGGCAAATGCAAATAGCGTCAGCGTGCCGGTTTGCTGGTCAATTATGGTCCGGCTGACCACCGAGCCTTCCTGGTATTCGATGAGGTCGGCCATTTCCAGGACTCGCTCGGCGGGTATGCCGGCACTTTTTCCCTTATTATCTTGTGCCATAATGTTCCCCTCTCACTGCTGGTTTGCTTTCTGATTTTTATTATAAACATCTCGCGCGTTATAATACAATTGTAAATTAGCTCGAGAGTTGATTTGTAAAAAACCTGTAATAAAAGGGAAAAAAGGAGGCGCTATGTCAGTACAGGTCTATAATGGATGGGAGTTTCCGGCGGCAAAAGTGGCCCCCCCGACTGAACGATATCTGAAGCTAATTGCCTGCCCCGAGACGACGGGTTATGAAACGGCCACCGTGCTTTTCTCGCACATACCGGCGGGAAGCGGCACCGGTAAGCACACCCATCCGGACAGTGACGAGATTATGTACTTCATCGGGCGCGGCGAGTGCCTGATGGATGGCAAAGCGGTCAAGCTGGAAACGGACTCGGTCATCATCGCTCCCAGGGGTGTGGAGCACGAATGCCGGAACACGAGCGAGACCGAAACGTTAAAGATATTCTGCGTGTACATCCCACCGCTGAAGCTGAACGAGCTGTTGACCGGGCTGGCTCAGAAAACAAAGGAATATCTGGGCGACAAATAAAAAAACCGACCTGTATATTCTTTTAAGATTCGAGTGCTTCCGCCAGCCGCTCCAGAAAAAGCTCGCGATTGGCTGGCGAGATAACGAAGTTCCAGCCGCGGTGGCGGACTATTTCCACGACCGTTTTTGAGGAAGTGGCAAACCTAACGCCACGGTAGGCGAAGGCTTTAGCCCCCGATGCCGGACGCGCTTCGCTGATAGTCGAGAGGGGAAGGTTAATGCTGAAGGGTCGGCCGAGAACGATTCTCACCCGGTCCGTCCATATCTGGTAACGCTGTGGCAGGATGGCGTAAAAAAGCAGCGCATCGAAAACGGTTACTCCAAAGCAAATCAGTGCCCCGGTTCTGTCCACGTAAAGCAGGTATACGCCGAGGAGCAGCGTGAAGCTCAGCGTGCCGCCCAGGATGAGCTTGAGCCAGGAGTCATATTCGGCGGTGTCTTCATGCAGCAGAGATGATTCCGGTTGCGTATTCATGTGATAAAACCTCTGGAGAGTTTAGCTTTGTTTGATGTATGCTGTCCAGTCGCCGCTTGACGGCTGGAAACCGGGCGGATTACAATCAGATAGTTTATTTCAGATGCAGCCGCAAAGGAGGTAGTATGGCTAACGAAACGCGAGTTGCCTGGGAGCCTTTAAAGGAATTCACCGTTGAAGTTTTCACCAGGATGGGTATGCCGCCCCAGGATGCCGAGACCGAAGCATCGGTGCTGAGCTGGGCCAACCGCCGGGGAGTTGACTCCCACGGCGTTATGTTGATTCCGACCTATATGGAATGGATAGACAGGGAAGTGATGAACCCCAGACCGGATATTCAGGTGCTGAAAGAGACACCGGCAACCATCTTTATTGAGGCTGACCGGGCCCTCGGTCCGGTGGTCACCGTCTTCACCGTAAAACGGGCGCTGGAGAAGGCAAAGCAGGCGGGAGTGTGCTGGGCGGCCATCCGCAATACGACGCATCAGGGGGCCATGGGCTACTACACGTTAATGGCGGCGGAGCAGGGGATGGCGGGGATAACCTGGGTATGTAGCCCGCCCAATATGGCGCCGTTCGGTGCCAGGGCTGCCGGCATACATAACAGTCCCTTAGCCATAACGGTGCCGGCGAAACGGCACCAGCCCCTGATGCTGGATATGGCCACCAGCATGGTCGCGGCGGGGAAAATCACCCTGGCCCTTGACAAGGGTATTCCGATACCTCAGGGCTGGGCCATTGACAGAGAAGGCAACCCCGCTACCGACCCCAAACAGGCGGCTATTCTGCTTCCCTTCGGCGGGGCCAAAGGCTCGGGCCTGTCGATGATGTTTGAATGTCTCTCCAGCGTGATAATGGGCAACCCGATGCTGGGGCCAACGCTGTTTGGTCGTGAACCTGGCCCACCTCTGAAAGAAAAAAAAGTAAAGGCAATCGGCGACCGCCCTGCGCACTACCAGCGCCATATCCAGAACGGCGTTTTCATCGCCGTTGACATCAGCCAGTTCACCGACCTGGAGGAATACAGAGCGAATATCGACGAGATGATTGACGGCATCAAGGCGCTGCCCAAAGCGGACGGAATTGATGAGATATTCGTGCCCGGCGAGCCTGAGTACCGCACATACGAAGAGCGCTCCAGGGACGGCATTCCACTGCCGGAGCGCACCGTAAAGAATTTACGTGAGGTTGCTGGGCGACTCGATATTAAACTGCCAGCCGCTCTTGCAGCCTAGTCATCTTTAACGGTCGGGCGATATGTACTTGTGCACCTACTGGACTGTCTGCTATAATGGCTGGCGGCGACCAAGGAAGGCTGTATGGAGTTAACAGAGAAGGCAATCGTAGGCAATAATAAAGCCAATATAGCCATGGCTCTGGCCGATCTGGAAGCGGGAAGCAGCGTTGAGCTTGAGGTTGGTGATAAACTGCTGACGGTGAAACTGACTTCAAAGGTCCCCTTTGGCCATAAGTTCAGTCTGGCATATATTGAGTCTGGCGCTCCGG
>JAUWLN010000066.1 GCA_030613665.1 Dehalococcoidia bacterium | reverse complement strand
ATCGATGAATCGCTATGGCGATCTTCCGCGCCATATGATTCCTTTACGAATCGTTGCGGGATAGGGACTACTATCCCTTAGGGTCACCAGCTACCATCAAAAACGATATGCGCTCAAATGCCCTAAACTCCAATAATGCTGAATTCACGGCATCTGCGAATAACCGCTCCAAACCGATGAATCCTGACAATCGTTCATACTGGGCTCATACTTGAATTTGAAGGAAGGAAATAAGCACCAACAGTGCACACTTGAGCACAAGCGATAATGAAGGGGTAAGTCCTGGGCAACGGCCGTTGGCTACTTAACAGAAATTGAACAATTAGCTACGGCACAAAGCTATAATTCTGGCGTTAATTTGGCGTTAAACTAAAAAGTAATGGTTGTCACTCAAAGGTACTCCAAGCTCAAAACAAGAATTTAGTAATTAACACAAAAGTTCTAGTTTGAACGTAAAACTACTGGTTGACAATATAGCATAGAATTTTGAGACTGCCGCGTCTGCCATTCCGCCACTTCGGCATATACTCCATGGAGCGGAAGACGAGATTCGAACTCGCGACCCTCTCCTTGGCAAGGAGATGCTCTACCACTGAGCCACTTCCGCCCTCAAATTTTTGGTGCCGAGGCCCAGAATCGAACTGGGGACACGCGGATTTTCAGTCCGCTGCTCTACCATCTGAGCTACCTCGGCACAGATTTCATTTTAATGGGAAAGCGAGAGGGGTGTCAAGGAAGGGATTTTAGGTTAAGTTAAATCGTGGGTTGGAAAATCATAATCATAAGTCTACTAACTAAGAGATTCTTTTAAATAACTCATTAATTGTTTAACTCTATCATCGTCTTCTTTCAGACACTAGTATGCAGGTGGATACGATTTAATTGTATCTTCGTCTAAGATTTTCCAGCCAACAATATTTGAAGGGTCACCGCCACCCATTTTTTTAGTGCGGACGAGCATATGTAAATGCACGTGTGACGCCTCTAGCCGTTTTGTATCAAGTACCTTCTTATCAAAGGGTGTTTCATTGAAGTAAACAACATATACACGCTCTACGGGGTCATCACGATAATTCTGACCCCAATATTGTCGAAGGCTGTGGTTAATACGTTGTATATTAATGCCTAGAATTGTTGCTTCTTTCATAGATAAGTCACCGAAATCAACACGATGGGATTTCGGTTGTAAAATTAGACATCCCAAATATGTTTTCTTTCCTACACCACGGTGATTAAGCACCCACCCTCCTTCCAGTTCCACAATGTATTCTTTCGCTTGGTAAACACAACCTCCCCCTCTTAAAATCTTGCAGCACTCACATTCTTCCATCTTACCTAACCCCCCTTTAGCGCAAATGGTAATTATCTCATTCCACCACCACGTTATCAATCAGCCTCGTCCTGCCTGTCCACACCGCCAGTGAGGCCAGCGCGGGCGTCCTGACTTCGTCCATCTCTTCCAGGGTCTCCGGGTCGGCGATGCTGACGTAATCTATCCTTGCCAGCGGCTCTTTCTGGATAAGCTCTCGCATCTGCTGCCGTATGCTCCCGGCGTCTTTTTCACCCTTCTCCCACAGTTCTTCAGCCAGGCAAAGTGAGCGGTGGAGGATGGTGGCGGCCTTTCTTTCCTCCGGGTTCAGGTAGGCGTTGCGACTGCTCACCGCCAGGCCGTCGTCCTCGCGCACCGTGGGCAGCGCAACTATCTCCAGCCCCATTTTCAGCTCCTGCACCATCTTCCTGACCACCAGCACCTGCTGCGCGTCTTTCTGCCCGAAATAAGACACGTCCGGCCGGATGATATTGAACAGCTTATTCACCACCGTAGCCACCCCGCGAAAGTGGCCGGGGCGGGAAGCGCCCTCAAGCCGGTCGGTTACGCTGGCAATATCCACCCAGCTGTCAAATCCCGGGGGGTACATCTCCGCTACCGACGGCATAAAGACCACGTCGGCCCGCTCTTTCTCCAGCAGGGATAAATCGCGAGGGAGGTCGCGGGGGTAGGTGTCAAAGTCCTCGGCCGGGCCGAACTGGGCGGGGTTGACAAAAATGCTGACCGCCACCGATGGGTTCCGGGCGCGGGCTTTTCTCACCAGGCTTAAATGTCCCTCGTGGAAAAAGCCCATCGTGGCCACGAAGCCGACCGGCCCCGTCAGCTCCTTTCTTACCCGTTTCATCTCGGCGATGGTTTCAACGACCTGCATGGTATAAATTCCTCCATCAAATAAAGAAGCCCCCTCAGATATGGCTGAGAAAGGCTTTGCGCTGGTATTTTTCATCTTCTTGCCGTCTCGGTCATTTTTGATCCAAGCGACCGTCATTCAAACCCGTTTTCCCGTTGCTCACCGCCCCACAGGGTCGATGGCCGATATCAACAACACAGTGATTGTATAACCCCTCTTGCAATTTGTCAATCGGGGCGTTCAAGAGAGGGTGAGGTCAACAAAAGACGGCGAATTGTCTTCGCACACACCTATCACTTATAATAGGAGGAAAATAAAAGGCGGTAAGGCCATAGAAATCATTCCCGCAGTGGACATCAGAGACGGAAAGTGCGTGCGCCTGTACCAGGGAGACTACGCGCAGGAAACGGTCTTTTCCGATGACCCTTTTGAAGCGGCCATGAAGTGGCAGGCGAAAGGCGCCCCGAGGCTGCATGTCGTTGACCTGGATGGCGCGGCAGAGGGCGAGCTGCGCAATCTGGATATCATCAAAGAGATTGCCAGGGCCATGCTCATCCCGGTGCAGCTTGGCGGCGGTATCCGGCGGCTGGAAACAATTGAACAGGTGCTGAAAGAGGGCGTGGAGCGTGTGGTGCTGGGCACGGCGGCGGTGGAGAACGCCGAGCTTCTCGGGGAAGCCTGCCGCAAGTTCCGGGACTCGATTGTGGTGAGCGTTGATGCTGACGAGGGACGGGTGGCCATCCACGGCTGGCGCCAGACGACGGAGATGACCACACACTCCTTAATCAGGGCCATGATCAAGCTCGGTGTCAAGCGGTTTATCTATACCGATATCAGTCGCGATGGCACCCTCACCGAGCCTAATTTCAACGCCATTTCCGAGGTTATTGATGCCACCAGGGCGCCGGTGATTGCGGCGGGCGGCATATCCTCGCTCAACCACCTCAAAATACTTCAGAAACTCGGTGTGGAAGGGGCAATAGTGGGCAAAGCCCTGTACACCGGCAATATCGACCTGAAAAAGGCCATTGCCGCTACCAGTCAGATGGAGTAGAAAAAATGGAATCGATTGATAATCTGAAATACGATGAAAAAGGGCTTATCCCGGCCGTAGTCCAGGATGAAGCTACCGGCGATGTGCTGATGCTGGGCTACATGAATAAAGAGTCGTTGCGCCGCACACTCAGCAGCGGAGAAGTCTGGTTTTACAGTCGCAGCCGCCAGGAGCTGTGGCACAAAGGCGCGACCTCGGGCAATCGCCTCATTGTTCGTTCGGTGTGGGCGGACTGCGACGTCGATACCATTCTGGTGAGAGCAAAACCCCTGGGGCCCGTGTGTCATACTGGCAGCCGGACCTGTTTCTTTCAGCAGCTGACCGAGGACGGTGCGGTTATCGAGCCTCAGGACGAGGGTTGAGGCGTTTCCTCAGTCTGGTCTGCCTCCAGCGCCGCTCTTAAGGCCGCCAGCGCCACGTCTATCTGGTCGTCCTCCGGTTCCTTGGTGGTCATTCCCTGCAGCCAGAGTCCGGGGGCTATCAATGCCCTGATCAGGGGATTTCCGGCATGGTTGGCGCCAAAGTGAATAAACTCATAACCGAGGGCGGCAATCACGGGAATGAGCACGACTCGGGAAAGAATCATCAACCACAGTGGCTGCCGGCCGACCAGCGCAAAAACCACGATGGCAATCACCAGCACCACGAAGAGGAAGCTGGTGCCACAGCGTACGTGCGCCTTGTCGTGCTTTTTTACCGCCTCAACTTCCAGCGGTACCCCGTGTTCATAGGCGTTAACCGTTTTATGCTCGGCACCATGGTAGGTGAAGACTCGTTTAATATCGGGCAGCAACCCAACCAGCTTCAGGTAGGCAATGAAGATGAGCAACCTTATGGCCCCCTCTATCAGATGAAAGACCAGTGACGAGCTTATGTACGGATTGATAAGCCGGGTGAGGAAAAGTGGAATGACCAGAAACAGGACAACGGCCAGCAGGACGGAGATTGAAATCATAAGCCATACCGCTTTCCCGGTGATTTCTTCTTCCTCTTCTTCCAGCGATACATTCGCCGAATAGAGAAGGCTGCTGATGCCCAGCACCATCGCTTCGATGAGAACGATGACTCCTCTGAGCAGTGGAACCTTTCGTATCCGTCCGGTATAGACCGGTGAAAGGGGTCGGCTGCGGGTGATTATCTCACCATTCGGGCGTCTTACGGCGGTGACTGCCGACTTCCGCCCCCGTATCATCACGCCCTCGATGACCGCCTGCCCTCCGTAATGGAACTTCGCTTTCATCAACATCCCCCGATAAAGAAAAAGGAGCGGTGCTGATATCCCGCTCCTCGCTTTTTCATCAGCATACTGTTTTAATCTTTCACATTGTAGCGCTTCTTGAAACGCTCCACTCTACCGGTGGCATCAAGCATGCGCCTCTCCCCTGTGTAGAACGGGTGGCACTGGCTGCATACCTCAATCTTGAGTTCCTTTCGGGTAGAGCCAGTGGTGAAGGTGTTGCCGCAAGAGCAGGTAACCTTGGCGTCGTTGAAATATTTGGGATGAATCTTGTCTTTCATGGCGGTTAGCTGGCGTAAACGCTGACCTTCCTCCTGTTATTTCTGGCCGGTTCATATTTGACCGTACCATCAATGAGGGCAAAAAGGGTGTGGTCCCGACCCAGACCAACGTTGTTACCGGGGAATATACGTGTACCTCTCTGCCTGACGAGAATCGTCCCGGCATTCACTATCTGCCCGGCGAACCGTTTCACACCGAGTCGCTTGGACTGACTGTCCCGCCCGTTACGGCTGGAGCCGCCTCCTTTTTTATGTGCCATCCTTGGTGACTCCTTTTCTGCGGCGGGGTTTCTTCACCGGCTCTTCCGTAGCCATCCCCGGCCCGACTATTTTGTCTATAACCAGCCTGGTGTGAAGCTGTCGGTGCCCCGTCTTAATACTGTAGCGGACTTTCGGTTTATATCTGAAGACAACAACTTTGTCGCCCTTTGCCTCTCCCTGAGAGGTGGCAATTACCTTGGCCCCTTCAATCGTTGGTGCGCCCAGTGTTACATTGTCACCGTCGGCGATGCACAGTACCTTGTCCAGCTCCACGCTGCTGCCTTCAGTCGCACTCAGTCGTTCCACTTCTATTGTCTGGCCCGGAGACACTCTGTATTGTTTGCCTCCGGTTTCAACTATGGCGTAAATGGTACACCTCCAAATTCAAAAACCGAATCATTATACCAGTTGCTCTGCCTGAGTGTCAAATACGGGAGCGCAGTTCATGCCAGAGCTCGACGACTCTGTCCTTCAGTTCGTCAAGGGCGCAATCGGTATAGATGACCACGTCTGCCTGATTGATTCTATCTTCATTACTCAACTGGGCGCTGATGCGGGCCAGTGATTCAGATTCAAGTGTGCCTTTCTGTTCCCTGAGCCGGCTGATTACGGTTGTTTGCGGGGCGCTGGTGACCCACACTTCATCGACCTTTGATTTCCATCCCGCCTCAAGCAGCAGCGGCGCTTCGATAACGACTATATCGGCGCCGGCTTTTTCATGTTCTTCAATCAGAGTTTCCGCTCGCTCCCGTATACGGGGATGCATTATATGGTTCAATCGGGTCCTGGCATCAGGGTCGCGGAAAATTATCTTGGCCAGCTTCCGGCGGTCGATGGTTCCGTCAGTACTGATAATTCCCTGGCCGAAGACACCGACCACTTCCCGCCAGGCCTCGGTGCCGGGTTTGAAGACCTCATGTCCCACATTATCGGCATCGATAACCGCCGCTCCCATCTCGGCCAAAAATTTGGCCACTGTGCTTTTGCCGCTGCCAAAACCGCCGGTAAGACCGATAATCTTCATAACGGTACCGTATGCCAGAATCCAGACCAGTCTACTGTTCCCTCAGGTATTAGTCAAGCGGTAATGGTGGTAAATGCTGGACAGGCCGCTTAACTTTCCGATATGATAAGAAACGCCTGAAATACTTCGTCGTCGCCGGAATGATACTGATTTGAGGAGGATGAAAATGCCCAGGGTTTTTGTTACCAGAACGGTGGCTCCCGAAGCTATTGAGCTGCTCTCAAAATACGCCGAGGTTGATGCCTGGGAGCCAATAGAAAGTATATCACGCGAGGAGTTCATCAGGCGTATCGCCGATGTTGACGGCATATTGCAGTGGGGAGGCGACTCGATAGACGGCACGGTCATGGATGCAGCTCCGAAGCTGAAAGTAATCGCCAACGTGAGCGCGGGCTATAACAATATAGATGTTGAGGCGGCCACTCAGAGAGGCATAAAGGTCAGCAATACCCCCGGCGTGGTTACGGGCAGCACCGCCGACCTCGCCTTCACCCTCATGCTGGCCATATCCCGCCGGCTCGTCGAGATGACCGATATCGTTAAAAACGGTGAGTGGCGCGAGTTCGGCCCGATGGAGATATTAGGCCATGACGTGCACGGTAAAACCCTCGGCATCATCGGCATGGGGCGGATTGGCGCCGCCGTGGCACGGCGAGCCAGAGGCTTCGACATGGAGGTACTGTATTATAACCGTCATCGCCGACCTGATGAAGCTGAATGTGGTGCCAAATACGTGGAGGATATTCCCACCCTGCTCAGCCGGTCCGACATAGTCAGCATTCACGTGCCCATGAGCAAGGAGACCGGACATTTAATCGGCGCCAGGGAGCTGTCTTGTATGAAGCCGACAGCGATACTCATCAATACCGCCCGGGGCGCAGTGGTTGACCAGAAGGCACTCTATGAAGCATTAAAACAGAGGCAAATCCTGGCCGCCGCGCTGGACGTTACCGACCCGGAGCCGATGTCACCGGACGACCCGATGTTGAAGCTGGACAATGTGATTGTCCTCCCGCATATCGGCACCCAGACCCTGGCCACGTCAACAAATATGAGCATTATGGGGGCGCAGAACCTGCTTGCCGGGCTAAAGGGTGAACCCATGCCCAACTGCGTGAACTGTCACCTGCTTACTTAATAGATATCATTTATGGGCTAGTATGAAGTTTCGTGTCCCGAAGAATCTCGCTTTTGAATCATCATATTCAATTTCCAGTTCATTTAACCAGAGTTCGAATCGTAGCCACTTCTTCATATAGTCCGCTCTCCTGGATTCAGGAATTACTTTGTAAGTACCTTTCAAACTGGTGTTGAAAAACTTCTTCTCTATTACCTTAAACCTTATTCTTTCAAACATTCTTAGAAAATTTTCCTCTTTCACAAATGATTGGTAATACCTTTCAATTCCAAACCTGGCTATTGCCTGACCAATTGTTGTAATCAATTTCTCTTTACCATGGATAAAGTGACCCGCATCGTAGTTAATAAGAAAATAACCGTCCTCTTTTAAACACGCGTTTGCCGAACTAAGGTAATCTAATCTTCTGTAAACGTGCTCTAAAACACTAAAAGAAACAACTATATCAAATTTCTCTCTCAACTTTTCATATATATGATATCCGGGTGAGTTCACTACTCTCGCATTAAGGCCATTCAAATTTTGTTGTGCCTTGAGGCACGAACCCCTTGATGGTTCGACACCTACGTAACTTATTTGAGGGTATAATCTTAGAAAGTTAACGAAGTTGAGGGCTGTTCCACAACCAAGGTCCAGAATTTTGACCTCGCTACCTTTTTCTACAACATACCTTTCTATCCAGTTCAGACAGTACAACTTCGCTGTGTTTCCTGTCGATAATATACTCACGTTGTTACCTCTGCTACATGGAATATAGATTATCTACCGGATTGAATTTGTGCTGGAATTATATCATATCTTATTACATCGACAGTCGGGAATAAAGGCTTTGCTTCTAGCCTCAATGGTGGGCGGTACAGGACTTGAACCTGTGACCTCCTGCGTGTGAAGCAGGCGCTCTAACCACTGAGCTAACCGCCCGAACATCAGCTATTCTACCCGAAAACAGGGCCCTTGTAAATCAGATATTTGCCCCTTACCTAATTTTCATTCGGGCAAGGCACCACTCCGCCTGTACATATGCTATAATTATCAGCAAAGAAAGGTGATTTAAGCCTGGAAGAAAATGGCGAAAACGGAGAAATCAGGCATTATCGTCGGTATGCCGGCCTATAACGAGGAGAAATATGTCGGCAGCGTTGTCCTGCAGGCGCGCCAGTTCGCCGATGAGGTGGTGGTGGTAGATGACGGCAGCTCCGACCGCACCGCGCAGGTGGCCGGACTGGCTGGCGCCACGGTTGTCCAGCACAAAGAGAACAGTGGCTACGGCGCCACCGTGCAGACTGTGCTTGCCGAGGCGAAGAAAAGAAACCCAAAGGTGCTGGTGCTGCTTGACGCCGATGGCCAGCACAACCCGGAAGAAATAACATCGCTGGTAAATGCCATCTCGGCTGGTTTCGATGTGGCCATCGGGTCTCGAAAGACAAAAAGCGCAGACATTCCGGCCTACCGCAGGTTCGGGCAAAACGTAATTTCCTTTTTCACCCGGGTGCTTTCGCGGAGCATGCTGTCTGATACTGAATCAGGGTTCAGGGCTTTTTCAAGCAAGGCGATAAACGTACGAGCCGAAAGAGCGGGGGATGGCCATATCGGCAGAGACGATATCGGAAGCCACGGCCAAAGGGCTTAAAATCACCGAAGTCCCCATATCCGCCATTTATACCGGGGATGGCTCGACCCTCAATCCCGTAAAGCACGGCGCCAGCGTGCTGAACCGGGTGATGGTGATGATATCGGAAAGAAGGCCACTGCTGTTTTTTGGAACGGCGGGCGTTATCTCCATAATTCTGGGCATTGCGGCGGGTGTTGTAGTCCTGAAAGCCCTCTTCACCATAAACGAGCTGGCGGTGGGCACGGCGATGGTGGCGATACTGTTAATCACAGTTGGCGTGTTATTCGTCTTCGCTGGCGTAATACTGAACGTGCTCGTGAAAAGATTACGTGATTCACTGTAGAGATGAGATATGTAAATCGTCAGCGTAAATGGGCCACTTCTGGGACAAAAGATAATGGACACTTAGGGCTTGCACCTGCTCCCCCGAAAAAGTAAAGTATCGATTAAGAAAGGAGCAGGATCATGACTCAAGGAGTATCCGATAGACCCTGGCAGGCAGATGTCAG